>JBOHWM010000260.1:0-14567 GCA_050736555.1 Binataceae bacterium (SeqCode) | reverse complement strand
CGTTATGAATACATCCGTTCGGGCGATAACCCATGTTGCCAGCCGCCAGTGTGCCCGACTCGTCCGCGATCGAGCCTTCGATCACGTAGAGGATTTCGTCGCCGACATGGCGATGCATCGGCAACTTCGCTCCAGCGTCGAAACGAGTGATCACGGCGCGCCGCTTGGTCTCGGCGTCGGACCATAGCTGCTTCATGCGCACGCCGGGCATGGCTGCTTGCCATTCCAAGCCGGCAATCTCGATGGTTTTAGACGTGGCGTTCGATGCCATTCGCTTACCTCCCGCACCGCGTTACGAAATCCGCAACGGTAAGAAGTGCGTAACCCTCATCGCTCCGGCCTGTCAACCGCGACGACGCGCCACTGGCAGACTCGCCCGCGCGTTCCGCCGCACGCCACGAAGCTAATAAACTTCCGCTTGGCATCGGCGTCGGTTGCGTTTATCTATCAATCGTGTAGGGCTTTAGCCTGTCGCTATTGGAGATTATACTTGCGGCTTCAGGTGCGCCAACATTCCCCGGAGACACCGCTCTTTCTCGACCAGGGCAAGCCATTGCAGCGCCTTTGATGAATCGATACGGCTATAACACTTCGTCGGCCAGCATTTGCATCAATCGAAGAGGTAACCATTGTGGCCGTGGATACGTAATATGAACTGAAAGTTCATGCTTGGGGGGAGCAGTCGGAATGGGCTCCGGCGCGGAGAACGAAACAGCCGCCAAGTTTCAGCCCGGCGCACCGCCTGAAAGTCGCGGCGCGGCGGGCGAACGGGATTTCGATTATCACGCTCTCGGCGCTGACGTGCGGACTACGCGCGTGATTCGTGCCGGTCTGGCGCTGATGTTCGTTTTCGAGGCGGCGGCGCTCGGACTCGGCATCGCCGCCGGAAACTCACTCGCCGCGATTGTCCCGCTTTACCTTCTGGAGATCCTGCTGACGGGCGCATTTTTTCGCTTCACCTGGAGCGAGAGCTATCGCGCGCATTGGCGTGCGGCCCTCTTTGCCTTATGCGCAATTATGGTGGTGCTCAGCACCGTCATGAACCTGGTCAGCGGACGCAATGCGGAGTTTTTTGTCGCAATGGTGCTGCTGCTGCTCGGCACCGCGGCAATTGTGCCATGGGGTACGCGCTGGCAGGCGGCCCTGACGCTATTAATTTTGGCCGCCGCGCTGGTCGCATCGAAATGGGTGGGGCGCACGAGCCTCAATAGCGCCTATCGATGGTTGGAACTGCTGATAGCGGCGTTGCTGGCGCAGTTCATCGCGCCGCTGGCGGAACACTATCGCGCCGTCCCCCGCATCCGACTACCGGCGGACGCAATTGCCAATCCCACGCAGGCGCCGGACGAGTTGACCATGCGCGAGGCCACGCTCTCCGCCTCGCACGCCAAAACTCAGTTCATTTCCGCCATCTCTCATGAAATCCGCACGCCCATGAACGCCATTCTCGGCATGGCTGACCTGCTCGCGGAAACTCCGCTCAACGACGAGCAGCGCAAATACCTGAGCATCATGATCAACAACGGTGCCGCTCTGCTCGACCTGATCAACGACATTCTCGATTTCGCGCGCGTTGAGAGCGGCAACCTGGTGCTCGAAGCCGCCAATTTTGATCTCGTCGATTTGGCCGAGCGGGTGGCTGAAACGCTCGCCATCCGCGCCCATCAGAAGCAACTGGAAATTGTGGTCCGCATCGCACGTGACGTTCCGACGGCGCTCATCGGCGATCCGTTGCGCCTGCGCCAGGTCCTGTTCAACCTGCTAGGTAATGCGATCAAGTTCACCGATCACGGCGAAGTCGTATTGACGGTCGAAGGCAAAAGCGACGGTGCGTCCGTGCGGATGCATTTCACCGTCTCCGACACCGGCATCGGGATTGCCAGGGAGCAGCGCGAGCGAATCTTCGCGCGCTATACGCAGGCCGACTCTTCAACCGCACGCAAATATGGCGGAACAGGACTCGGCCTGGCGATTGTTAAGCAGTTGGTCGAGTTGATGGGGGGCGAAATCTGGGTTGATAGCGAAGTCGGACGGGGCAGCACCTTCCACTTTACCGCCTCGTTTTCACAAGCGTCGCCGACTGCCGCGGTTGCCGATGCTCACGCGCTGCGCGGCGCCCGCATCCTGGTCATCGACGACACCGCGATGACTCGCGCGACTATCGCGGAAATTCTCAGCGGCCACGGCGCCGTCGTTGATCAGGCGGCAGGATATCCACAAGCGCGCGCGGAAATCGAGCGCGCGTCGGCCGCCGGTTCGCCCCACCAGGCAGTCCTGCTCGACTCTCGCATCCCCGGATGCGACGCCGCCGAGACGCTCAAGAATCTCGTCGACTTGGTGAGTACGGGAAAAGTGATCCCGATGCTCACCTCCGACGATCTCAATCTCAGGCTGCCGCTGTTGCGCACGATGGGACTGGCACACTACTTGATCAAGCCCGTTCGGCGCGCCGAGATGCTCGCGAGTATCGAGCACGTTCTCGACGCCGCGTGGCCTCCGGTCGAAACGAATCAAGCCGCGCTGAGACCTTCAGATGCTGCTGACCCTGGCGTCACCGTCGAGCAAACGGCGAACGTGGTGAATACCGTCGTGGAGCCGAGCCACAAATCTTTGCGCATCCTGGTCGCGGACGATTCGGCCGACAACCGTCTGCTCATCGACGCGTTTCTGAAGCGCGCCGCATATGTGACTGACCACGCCGAAAACGGGCGGGAAGCCGTGCAAAAATTCATTGCGGCCCGATACGACGCCATCATTATGGATATCCAAATGCCGGTGATGGATGGCTATGCGGCGGTGCGTGAAATCCGGCGGTGGGAGCATGAGCATGGCGCCAAACCCACGCCGATTATCGCCCTGACCGCTTCCGTGATGGATGAGGAGGTCAGCCAAACCTTCGCCGCCGGTTGTAATACTCATGTCAATAAGCCAGTGCGCAGGGCGACACTGCTCGACGCCATCCACGAAGTTACCGGATGTTATCCAGCCATTGGCGAAGACCATGCGCCCCCCGTAAATTCGCACGTGGAAATCACTCGTGCGGAGGAATCGGGCACCAGCACAGCCGCGACGCCCAAGGCTAAACCGTATCCCTGCGCCACTGAGATTACCCGCCCCTTCCGCCCCCGCCGCTAGCAGCTTGAGCGGTTTTGGTTCATTCGCCATCGGATACAGCGGTCCCAGCGGATTTGCCTATCCGCGCGAATACAATATGCTCGGCTTCAGTTCCGAAGCGGTGACTGGGCGCCCGCTCGCTTTCAATTTGAAAGACTGGCCGGAGGTGATGGAAGGAGGTCGGATGCGAAGTGAGCGAAACTGGTTCGACTCGAATTCATGAGCAGGACTTATGCTCCGAATTTGCAAAATGGGCTGATGAGATTTTCGCGCTGAACCCAGCTTCACCTTTTTCCAATACGCGTATTGAAGGTTTCGGCTCAGGCTCGCATCGGCGCAAAAGGAAAGATCTTCGCGTTCATGATAAAAACGGGAGAGTGGCGCTCACCGGTGAGGTCAAGCTCCCTGGCACGGTTGAGGGCCGCTCGCCGTTCGACAACGATTTGGTGCAGGACGCACAAGCCAAAGCCGATAATGCCGGGGCGCGTTACTTCTTCACCTGGAACGTAAACAGCTTCGTGCTGTGGGACCGCTATCAGCCGGACATCCCCTTACTTGATCGATGGGTTCGCGAATGGAAATTAGGGCGCAACTTACGCAATGCCGATGAAGTCGGGCGGCCTGAAAATCTCGCATACATAAAAAACGCGTTTCTTCCAGGAGTGCTAACCGAAGTCGGCGATATTTACGCCGGGCGCCGCGCTGACTGGCGGATGGCGCCGGATGACTTGTTCATCCGTTCGTTTGAAACCCATCTTGCATGGCCGGTCGAATTGACTCGCGCCTACCTTGCGGAAAAATCCGAAGATTCGCGTGCTTTCGATAATCACCTGCAGGAGTGGATGGCGCGGCAGAATTGGCAATTCGTCCGCCATCCGACCGAGTTGTGGGGCGAAGCGCTGGACCGCGCCGCGCAGACGATCGTCTATGTACTGGCCAACCGTCTAATCTTCTATCAATCGCTGCGGGCACGCTTTTCCGATCTACCTGGCCTCCGCCTGCCGAACCGCGCAAAAACGGCGGACGAGGCCTACAACGCACTGCAAGACCTGTTCAAAAATGCGGTCCGGCGCAGCGGTGATTACGAGCCGCTCTTCTATCCGCATGAGGCGCAGGATTGGGCTGGGCCGCTGGTCTTTGCCCACCCGAGTGCGCTCGACGCATGGCGCGGCACACTTCGCAGCATCGAAGCTTACGACTTCAGTCACATCTCCTCCGACGTTGTTGGGCGGATTTTCCAGCGCCTCATAAGCCCCGAAGAACGCCATCGCTGGGGCCAGCATTTTACCGGTGACGATGTGGTGGACCTCATCAATGCGTTTTGCATTCGCGAACCGGATGCGGCGGTGCTGGACCCCGCTTGCGGGAGCGGCAGCTTCCTGGTGCGCGCGTACTACCGTAAACGCCATCTCAACCCGCGCAGGCCCCATCTCAAATTACTGTCCGAGCTTTTTGGCTGTGACATCGCCGTGTATCCCGCTCACCTGGCGACACTCAACCTGGCGGCAAGGGAAATCAACGAGGAGGCCAATTATCCGCGTGTCGCGCGACGAGACTTTTTCGACATTAGCCCGGACCAACCGTTCTGTTCATTACCGGACGGTGACGGAACCAGCGAAATCCGATTGCCAAAATTGGGCGCGGTGGTCGGAAATCCACCCTACGTTCGACAGGAGAAGCTCGGGAGTGAAGCCAAGCTTAAGATGAGCCGCCTTATTGCCGCGCGAACGACGGACACAAAACTTTCGGGCCGCAGCGACGTGCATTGCTATTTCTGGCCGGCCGCCGCGTATTTTCTGCGTGAGAATGGCTACTTCGGCTTTCTGACCTCGTCGTCCTGGCTCGACGTCGAGTACGGTTTCGCCCTGCAGCGCTGGATTCTGCAAAACTTCCGCATCATCGCGATCTGTGAAAGCGAGGCTGAGCCGTGGTTCGAGGACGCCCGAGTAAAGACCTGCGCGACGATTCTGCAACGATGCACCGATCCAAGTGCGCGCATGAATTCGCTGGTCAAATTCGTTCAATTCAAGCGCCGCCTGGCCGACATTATCGCCGAGCCCGCCGACGGCGCGATGCGCTTCGGCGCACTCGACGCCATCCGCCAACGGATCGAGGATACGTGCGTTGAGAGCGAGGCGGACGACCTGCGCATCATCGTCAAACGCCAGGGCGATCTCTGGCAGGAAGGCGTACGCGCTGGCCGTTTGCTAGCCGGCACTGGCGCGGACACACGGATCGATGGCGAAGACGACAATAATGGGAGTCCGGAACCGCCGTTTGAACTAAGCAACGGTTCGACCTACGCGGCGGGCAAATGGGGCCGTTATTTGCGCGCGCCGGATTTTTATTTCGCCGTCATGCGCGAATTTGGTGCGCGCTTTGTCCCGCTCGGAGAGATCGTGGATATCCGCTTTGGTGTGAAGTCTGGTTGCGACGCCTTCTTCATGCCACATGACATCACGCGATGGGCGCTCGAGACTTGCCACACTGACGCGGATTTCAAGCAACGCTTCGGGCTCGGGCGCGCGCCAGTCGAACGCGGTGAAATAAAGATCGTCCGCGCTGGTGACGGCAGCGAACATCCCATCGAAGCGCAATATCTTGCGCCCGAAGTCCACAGCCTGATGACCATTGATCGCCCCGTGGTTCGTGCGGCCGAACTCGAGCGCGTCATCCTCCTGGTGGGAGAGCCGTTGACCGCGCTTAAGGGCACATGGATCGCGCGTTATCTTCGTTATGGCGAGACCAACACTTTCGAATCGAGCAAATCGAAGCCTGTGCCCGTCCCGAAACGATCGACAGTCGCAGCGCGCAATCCTTGGTACGACCTGAGTAAACTGGTAAAGCCCGGCTTCGCCTTGTGGCCGAAGGCGCAGCAGTATCGGCACATCATTCCGCATAATCCCGCCAGACTGATCTGCAATTGCAACCTCTACGACGTCTCGAGCAGGGGTCTCACTCGGGGTCAGATCTCGGCTTTCGTGGGAATCCTGAATTCGACGCTGGTCGGATTCTTCAAGACATTCTACGGTCGATTCGCTGGCACCGAAGGAGATCTCAAGACCGAGGTAGTGGATGTTAATCTTCTTGAAGTGCCCGATCCCCGAAACGTATCCGACGCTGTCGCCGCGCGAATTCAGGAAGCATTTGAACGCCTCACGCAAAGACCGGTCGGACGTCTTGTCGAAGAGCAACTAATGGATTGCCATTCGCCGGAGCACGCGCGTCTTATCGCGAACGGTCCGCTGAGGCTGGCCGATGAACTTCAACAACCCGACCGGCGCGCGCTCGATGACGCCGTCTTCGAACTACTCGGCGCGGCCGACTCCGAACATCGGCGCGAGTTGGTTGATCAGCTCTACGCCGAGACCGCGCTGCATTTCCGCAAAATCCGCGTGGTCGAGATCCATAAGCAGGAACAGCGCGCGAAGAGCGGAGCGCGCCGCTTTACTGTCGATGATCTTGCCACCGACGTTTGGGATTCGGCGAACCTGCCGGATTGGCTCTCGCTGGCGGAGTGGCTCGCCGCGCTGCCCGAACCGAAACAGACTTTCGCCATCCCTGAGGGGAAGCAGGCATACCTGATGCCCGCCTCCGACATGTACGAGCGCCATGTCGTGTTCTTTGGCAAGGGACGGAACGCTAGCAAAATCCCGTGCGCCTCGCGCGAACAAGCCGAGTTGCTGACACGACTGGTGACGCTGGGGCTACGCGGCGCCGCCGATCTGCCAGCAGCCGATCAGGCCTGTCGGAATTGCCTGGCCAGCCTCGACATCCGTCTGACCAAGGCGCGATCCGAGTTTGCGACCCTCGCGGAGAGCCGCGGCGGCAATGAGAAGAGACGTGAAGAGGTCGTCGACCTCCTGATGCACTGGTTCGTCCACGGCAAGGAAAAGCGGCAGTAACAGGTTGGTACTTCTGCATAACGTTCATGTTGTCATTCCGAGCGCAGCGAGGAATCCCGGATCTTCTCGTCTTCTCTCAACTTTTCCGGGATTCCTCACTGCGCAGATTCCGTTCGGAATGACAAAGGCGGCTCGTGCAGGGGTTCCCCTAACATGGCGGAAGCGGCGCCGATCACTTTTCATGCTTCGAAATAGCGCGCGCGGTCGAGATCGGGAATTAGCCCAGGCTGTCTTGGGCGCCATCCTAGCCGTTCCCGCGTTAACGCGCTTGAGGCCGGGCAGTCGACACCCAGGAAATCGGCGAGCCAGCCAAAATGCTCGGCCGCCTCCGCCGGTGATTTGGCGATGACCGGCACGTTCAGGCCTCGGCCGATAGCGTTAGCGATGTCTCGAAGCGGCACGCCCTCCTCGGCGACGCCGTGAAACCTATCTCCCGCGGAACCCTTCTCAAGCGCCAGCCGGTAGAGATTGGCAGCATCCAGCCGGTGCACGGCCGGCCAGCGATTGAGCCCGTCGCCGACATACGCCGCCATACCCTTCTCGCGAGCTGTGGCGATCATGTGGGTGACCATGCCTTGCTTCACTGGGTCGTGAACCGACGGCGGGAGGCGCACCAAGGTCACGCGCACACCACGCGACGCCATCGAAAGCGCTACCACTTCCGATGCTACGCGCGGCGCCGCTGGCGAGTTGGGATCGCCGGCATCCTGTTCGGTCCCGAGGCGTCCTGGCGTGAGGAGCGCGGTCCCGGAGGTGACGACGAACGGCCGGCCAGAGCCTGCGAGCGCGGCGCCGATCGCCTCGATCGCGCGCTGATCGATTTCGGCATTGGCCACGTATTGGGAGAAATCGTGAATAAAGGCGGTGTGGATGACGCCATCCGATGCGGCCGCCCCGCGCCTGAGACTGTCAAGATCGTCGAGCGCACCCCGATGCACCTCGGCGCCACCGGCGGCAAGCGAGCTAGCGGCCGCATCGGAGCGAGCGAGGCCGAACACCCGATGGCCCGCGCCGATTAGCTCCTGAACAATGGCGGAGCCGATGAAGCCGGTAGCGCCAGTGACGAAGACCCGCATGGCTCGTTCCCGTTAAAAGGTGGCGCGGTAGATAACCCAATCTACTGGACGAACTGGCGGGCGAGGTCCTCTAACTCCTTGTCATAACTGTTGGGCATCGGATTCTGTGCGATGAAGATCAAGCGATGCGCGCCCGCCTCGCGATAATCCGCCAGCACCCGCTTCGGGTCGCCGTTCACCACCGGTGCGTACATGGTGATTTCGAGCTGGTTGAAATCACGGCCAGCCGCCGCGCACATCTGTTTGAGTTTCGCGAGTTCAGTGGATAGAGCGGCCGGCGTCATGCCGAGTGGCGCCCAGCCGTCGCCGATCGCGACGGTATCCTTCAATGCGCGCTCCATGCTGGGGCCAACCCCGCCGGCGCCAATATGGACCGGGGGATGAGGTTTCGTGGCCGGCTTGGGATTACTTCTGACCGGCGGAAATTTGACGAACTCGCCTTCGAAACTGGGGTGTTCGTCGGTCCATAAGGCCTTCATCGCGCGGATATATTCGCGCGTGATCGCCCAGCGCCGGCGGAAATCGACCCCCATGATCTCGCTTTCATCCCGTAGCCATCCGGCGCCGATACCGAAAATGAAGCGGCCGCCCGAATAATAGTCCAGCGTCGCGACTTCCTTCGCCAAGATTAGCGGGTTGCGCTCCGGCACCAGACATATACCCGTGCCCAGCCGGATTTTGCTGGTGGCTCCGGCGGCAAGCGCCAGACCGACGAAAGGGTCGATCATCTGCGCGTACGGCTCCGGAATCCTGCCGTCCGCTGAGAGCGGATACGGCGTCTTATGGTTGACGGGAAGAATCGGATGCTCCGGCAGGTAGAAGGATTCGAATCCGAGCGCTTCGCATTTCTTGGCGAAGGTGGCGGGGTCGATCGTATATGACGCGATAAAGCCGAGAATGCCGATTTTCATTGCCTTTACCTCCGGATTGGAAAGCGCTTAGACGTAAAGCGAAGCCATCCGCGCAAGCTTTTCCTTAAAGTCGTTGGGACCGAAACCGCCGCCGGCTACCACGAAGCGCCCCACTCCCGCGTCGGCGAAGCGTTTGAGCTCCTCCTGCACTTGGGCACGCTCGCCTGTCGCCGCGCCCATGACGGTGATATCAAGCTCGCTGAATTTCCGTCCAATCGCGTCGCATTCGCGCCTGAGCGTAGCCAGATTCTCCTTCATGTACGCGGCATCGACGCGGTTCGGAAACCAGCCGTCGCCCCATTCGGCGACCCGCTTCAGTGCGTTTTTATCCTTGCTGCCGAGCAGCACCGGCGGCCCGGGTTGTTGTATCGGCTTAGGATAGGAGCGCACCGGCGGAAATTTGACATAGCGGCCCTCATAGGAGGCTTCGGGCTTCGACCACAATTCGCGCATCGCGGCGACGTATTCGGCGGTCTGGCTCCAACGGTGCGGGAAATCCACACCCAGCAGTTCGGATTCCTCGCGCAGCCATCCGGCGCCAATGCCGAACTCGAAACGCCCGCCCGAAAAATGGTCGAGCGTGGCAATCTGCTTGGCCATCACCAGCGGATTATGCTCGGGTACCAGCGTGATGCCGGTGACCAGCCGCAATTTCGTCGTGGTCGCCGCCGCCATCGCCAGGCATACGAACTGATCGCTCATATGCGCATAGACGTCGGGAATCGGTCCACCCTGGGGAAAGGGCGTCTTGGGATTGACTGGCAGGATCGGGTGCTCGGGTACCCATAAGGAATCGAAGCCGAGCCGTTCCACTTCGGCGGCGAACGGTCCAGGCCGCGCAGTGGTTTCGTGAAAGACGAACAGAATGCCGATTTTCATGCTGACACCTCACAGTTCCGGCACGGGCATCGCTGGCGATTCGTATTCGATGCGCGTCAAATTCGTTATCTCGCAGAAACCGCCAATGAATACCAGCGGCGTTAGCAGTCAAAAAAGGAGCGCGAGTTAGGTTATTTCCAGCCGAAGAAGTCGCGGGCGTGGATGAACTCGCGTATCCCGGCGGTGTGCGCCGCAAGGCGATCGACTTCCTGATCGCCAATCATGGTTGAGCCGCCCAGGTCAACGCCATGGTCGCGCGCAAGTTCGACGATCATGCCAGCCTTGGGTTTGCGGCATTCACAACCGTCAGCATCGTCATGCGGACAGATACGCCATGCGGTCAAAATGCCGTCGAGTTGACCGTCAAGCTCCGCCATCGCGGCCTCAACCTGCGCCAGTGTAAAGCGGCCACGCGCGACGCCCGCCTGATTCGTGACGACGAAAATCAGCCGGCCACGAATCGGCAGCAGTTTTTCCTTCACCTTCGGCAACAATTCGACGCGAATCTTGCCGCTGCTATCCAGTGGAAGCTGGCGGCTGTCGTCCATTCTCACCAGCGTGCCGGCAAGGTCGCAGAAAATTCCCAGGTTACCCGCATCCTCCGCCATAATGTTTTCCTAAACGCGGCTGCGTGAGGCGGGCAAGTCCGCAAGCCATCGGCCAAATAAAGACTCGGCCGCTCGGCTTCACTTCGTTACGCCTAGCGTTCGGTGCGCCAATCGACGTGGTCGCGTACGTGGGCGAATACTTCGTCGAGAATATCAACGCCGGCGTCCGCTTGCGCCGCCGTTATCACCAACGGCGGATTGATCCGCACGCGGGGGAAATAGCCCATAAGGATCAGTCCGCGTTTGAGCGCCTCCTTGAAGATGATCTCCATCACGCGCCGGCTAAGTTCATGCCGGCTGCGATAGTCGCGCACGAGGTCCATGCCAATCAGCAAGCCACGCCCGCGCACGTCTCCGATGAATTCGTATTTTTCTTTAAGTTGTGACAGGCGCCCGAGCAGCCGTGCGCCGACCGCGCGGGAATTCTCGATCAGCTTTTCGCGCCGGATGGCCTTGATGGTTTCCGCCACGGCAACCGCCGCCATCGGATTGCCGCCATAACTGGAGGAAGAAGCACTGGGTTTGGAAAATGGCTCGGCCTGTCCCAATTCATCGCTGAGAAGGACACCCGAGACTGGGAACCCCGACCCCATTCCCTTACCCACAGTGACGATATCCGGCTCGACCCCGCTATGCGCGACGCCCCACATGGTGCCCGTGCGCCCAAAGCCAGTGATCATTTCATCGGCAATCAACAGGGCATCATTTCTTCGCGCAACTTCTTTAACGGCGGGCATGAAGTCGTCGGGCGGGATGACATTACCGGCGGTGCCCTGAAACGGTTCGGCAATAATCGCGGCCACCGCGCCAGCGCCGCTCATCTTGATTTGTTTGGCGCCGAACTCCACGCAGAACAAGCCGCATTGCGGGTATTTGAGCTGAAACGGACAGCGATAACAGTCCGCATAAGGAATAACGTGACGGCCTCCGGGCAACGGACCATAACCCTGCTTCGATTCGTCGCCGATAAGACCCAGGACGCCGCCGGTCTTGCCGTGAAAGCCGCCCCAAAAACTCACCACCTCATGGCGCTTGGTGTACGAGCGCGCCAAGCGCAAGGCGGCTTCGACCGCTTCGGCGCCGCCACTATACAGATGGGCACGCTTGAGCTTGCCGGGAGCGCTTTCGCCGAGCAGTTTGAAGGCTTCAACACGCTCTGGCGTAGCGAACGTCCCGACCATCAGGCGCGAACTCTGCCGCGCCAATGCCGCGCTCAGCGCCGGATGGGCATGGCCGAGGCTGGCGACCGCGACCCCGGCGTAAAAATCGAGATAGCGGTTGCCGTCCGCGTCGGTGAGGGTTGCGCCGTCTCCATGGTCAAACGCCACTCCTGCCAGCAGGGAAATACGCTGACGGCCGGGTGCAATGTAGCGCTGTTCGCTCTCGAAAATCTGGCGGGATTTCGGTCCCGGTATCGCGCCGGTGACCTCGGGCAGCGCGTCATGTCCGGTCACGCCGGCACCCGTACTCTCTTCGCTCTAAACGCAGCTCGCAGACTCGCCTGCTCGCTCCGCTTCCGCTTCGCTGGTGCTTCCGACACTTGCGCCATCCTTTCATGATGCGGTTTCGATCAAACGGTTACGTGGTGCGTCGCCAGATGACGCCGAAGCAGCAACTCGCATCGGCGTGCAATCGCGCGAGCAGCCTCGTCACGCACGCGACTGTAACTTGGCCAGTCGTTAAAGTCGATAATCTTCACCTGGCCATTGTGCACCACCGCATCACCACCCCATACTTCGAGTCCCAGCGCCGCAGCCGCCGTAGCGGCGGAGCGTGTCAATTTGAGATTAATCGTCTCGTCCAGAGTACCGCTCTCCGGGATAGCGCTGAAATAATCGCCGCCGCTCACGCCGTAAAACTTCACGACGTCGCCGCTGACCGCCTGCTGCACATACGCCCGTTGTACACTGCGGCGGGCGAAGCGCAACAAGGTTGCTTCGAGTTGCCCGAGGTCTTCGACTCGTTGCACATCATGCGGCGCCAGAGCGTGCATATCGCCGCGCTTGACGTACATGGGCGCCGACAGGTCGAGCGCACGCAGCGGTTTGAGGCTGAAAGGCTCGGCAGTGCTGATCAAAGCACCCTCGGGTACTGGAACTCCCGCGCGCAGCAGTCCGGGCGCGAGCAAGTCGCGATAACAATTACGGACCGCGAGGGCCGAATTGATCGTAATCGCCCCGCTCTCTTGAATCGCCGCCAGACGGCTGAGCGCGGAGGCGCCCTGGCACATCACGAGCACCAGGTGCGCGTCGGGCAAGGCGCCGGTGATGAAGCGTTCGGGTTTGATCGCATCAACCGTGGCACCGCCGCGTTGAAGTTCTTTCAGAACCGCATCGAGAATGGCGGCGTCCGCCTCAACCTTGCCTGGCGAAAATTCCGCCTCGCGATAAACACCCAAAACACGCGAAGTCATTGCCTGCTCCGATTTTTTGAGGCGCCCCTCAGGCGCTCGTTTTTGCGCACTCCTTTCATGTAGGCAAATTTTGAGCTGGCCGATCCTCACCCCGTCTGGTTGGTCCCCGACCTTCCCAACATCATGCGCGCCGCTTCCAAGTCAGTACCCTCGTCAACGTCTATAGCCTGTCGCAATTCGATTCCAGCCAGACGCATGCCATCTTCCACTAACATCGACAGATACCGCCTCATCGCGTCCAATTTGGCCATCCGCGCAGCCACCGCATAGTCGAAGATTCGTGTCGAAAACGTGTACAAACCAGCCGTTACCAGCGCGCTTTGACCGTCACCCAATCGGCGAATCAAGCCGTCGGGTGCGAGTTCCACGAACAGCGGATGCCTGTCTCCGCGCCATCGGACGACCGCCAGCGTGCCATCGAGTTTATAAACACCCGAGGGCTCGGTAAGTTCCATCGCGCGCGGAACGAAGCGGTCGAACTCACGCTTATCAACGACCGCGTCAACCGTTGCCAGCAGAAAGCGGTCCGAAGTGATCCGTTCCCCCAATGCCAACAGCGACTCGAGCGAGTTCGGCGTATCCCGCACCAGCAATTCCAATTCCGGCGGCGCTTTTACCTCGCGCTGTCGCATCACGGCCGCTGTTTCCGAATTGATGATCGCGATTACGCGGCTGGCGCCCACCTCAAGCATCCGCCGGACCTGGCGTGCCAATAAGGTCTCGCCGTCGATAATCGCCAGGGGTTTGGGAATCCCACCAATCGATGCGCGCAGGCGTTCCCCGCGTCCCGCCGCCAGAATCGCCCCCGTCAGGCCCGCCACCATCGCAGGCTCCTCAACTCCCCGAGGCTACTGATCGTAACGTCGGCGACGCCGTCGCGGTCGGTCTGACGACTATCCGTACATAACCAGACCGCGCGCATCCCCATCCGGCGAGCGGGCGCGCAATCCTTGCCCAGCGAATCACCGACCATCACGACCGTCTCCGCGGGAAGCTCCAATTGTCGCAATGCGGCTTCGAAGATTCGCGCGTCCGGCTTGTAAACCCCGAGCTTTCCCGAATCCGCCACGACCTCCATTCGCGCGGCCATCCCGGCCTCTTCGAGCACGCGATCCAGATTGCCGTAAAAATTCGAGACCACTCCCAGGCGCAAATGCGGCGGAAGGGATTTCAGCACTCCCGCGCTGTATTCGAGTCCCGCTTTCGATTCCGCCACGAACGAGGCCGCAATCGTATGGGCAAGCGCGCTTCCTCTCTCAATAACGGTCGCGTGGTCATGTTCGGACGCTACGGTCTGTCCCCCGCGCAAATACATGATTTGGAGGTCAACCAAATAATCCACGAGTCGCGCGAGCCCGTCGCCCCGCGGCGTATCCAGACTATGATACGCGGTTCGCGTGGCGTAGTCGTAGGCTAAATCCAGACGCGCGCGGCTGAGTTCCACGCCGGCCATACGGTAATGGCGCAGAAAACGATCCAGCCAATGCTCCGGCCAGTCGAGCGTACCGCCGAAGTCAAACAGCGCCGCTCTCACCCTGCCTGGCGGGTTATCTGTCACCGTTCAAGCCTGATAGCTGGCAGCGTCATGCGAAAGTTTAACATCCGCCGCCACATCATCGCCACACAGCCCGGAGTGCCAGCCTTACAACGCTCTGAAACAC
>JBOHWM010000259.1:0-1716 GCA_050736555.1 Binataceae bacterium (SeqCode) | reverse complement strand
GGCAAACCCCACCATACGGGCTGGTCAAGCCGCCGCTCGCGCCGCTCCCGCAACGGCACGGTCAGATGCCAATGTTCAGTTGGCCGTGATCTGAACGCCTCCAGCGCCTTCGAACCGCCGACTGCCTTGAGGTAGTCGTTCAACTGCGGTCCGAATTCGACCCAATGGCCGTCCGAGTCGATAACCGGATGATTCAGACGTGCGCGCAACCTGGCCGCATCGGCCTTGCTTGTCGTCATCACTAACCTCCGTCGCAAAGCCAAAGGCGAGCGAAAGGCAATCTTCCTCTATCGCCTGTAGCGCCTTGACCGCCAGGCTGTCCAGAGTAAGGCGGGATTCAACCGCGTGCGATCGCGCCAGGCGAATGCAGCCCCTGAAACAACGATGCCCCGGGACGAACGAAGGCGTTTGTAAAACTCGTTAGAGTTCGCGCGAGGGCCATACCTCTTCGAGTTCGCGCGCGATCGAGCGCATCGGGCCCCCATTCGCGTGAGCGCCGGGCGCCAGCCAGCGCATCAACTCCCGTATCAGCGTGCCCGCCGCCGACCGTTGCGGCTGGCGACGCTTCATGTCGAGTTCGGGTTCAACCACACGCCGCGATTGTCCAGTAAGCCGACTGGAAAGGATCGTGCCTCGCACCTCCACCACCTCATCCTCGTAGTATGTGACTGTTGCATGTTTATACACTTGTAAGCGGCAATAATCAAAAGCGACGCTAATTGGTGCCGCCATTTTCTTAGGATGCCGAAAAGTTCCTTGAAACCCGCTTTGTGTCTAAAGTATCCTCTGGCGGGATAACTGTGCAGGCAGCGCGGTCGCCGAAGGAGGTAGAGATGCGCAAATTCCTGTTTCTGCTCCTAATCCCGATGTTCTTCGCTTCCATGGCTTGCAAGAATAAGCCCGCAAGCCAAAGTCCGAGTCCCGAAACGTCACCCACCATAGTGTCACCGTCCAGCACTCCGGCCGTTGCGCCCTCTCCCTCGGGGGCAATGGAGAGCCCTGGATCGATGTCAAGTCCGGCCGCCTCACCTGCCGCGAGTTAGTTTCGCGAGACCACGCTCGCGCCGCTGCGCCTTCGGCAGCGGCGCGACTGTCCAAGGGCGGAGCGCCCGCATCCATCCGGCACGAAGCGTTGTTGGAATAGCGCGCGGGTGGGCTTACCGCACGGCAATTCCTCGCGATCGCGGCAACTTGTGAGCCCGGGTTTTTCGGCGCATTGTTTGGGTCATAAGTGCCGCGTTTGAAATGAGTATGCCAGTGCACCACAACGATTCGCCGTCAGAGTCGGCGAATAACCCGCGCGTCCCTCATATTGGCACCTACCGCCGGGAGCTTCCGGTCAATATCGAGCGGCTTTACGAGAATGCAATCGACTGGGAGCATCTCCCCTATTTGCATCGTTCGTCCTTTTCGCGCATCGAATGCCAAGCGGCGGGAGCATGGGGTTTTCGCGCACGCGTATGGCAAGCGCGTCACGAGGATCAGCCGCCGTTCGTAATTGAACTGAAACTTGACCGTGAATGCCGCCGATGGATTACAAAGACGCTGGAAGGGCCCGGTGTCGGAAGCGAAGTCTGGACCCACGCTTTTGCAATGAACGATCGTCGCACCGATATCGTGGTGGATTTCTTTGTTCCACGCCTATCGGCGGACCGCGCCGAGGCGCGCCGCGAATCTTACATGAAGCTGTACGCACGCCTATACGACGAGGACGTC
>JBOHWM010000258.1:0-19501 GCA_050736555.1 Binataceae bacterium (SeqCode) | reverse complement strand
CCGCTCTTTTTCCCAAGGCTTTTTCCGGGATTCCTCGTCGCGCTCGGAATGACAACGCGATCAGATTATGCGGAGGCTCTCTCCCCGCCTCGCCACAAGGCGCAAGGCGAGAGGGGCGGAGCGATATGTATATATCGCTGCGCGGCTGAGGGAGCGCGGCGCCGCGCGATGACTAATCAGCGCGGTCCAGCACGATTTCGGCGCTGGCGGGTTCCACCACCAGCTTGTCACCAACCCGAATTCGCAATGCGACAGCGATGGCGTCACGATGATTTTCCTTCGTCAACGCGGCCACTTCACCCTCGCAACGCACACAATCCCCCGCGAAGACCATTGCGCGCAGACGGAATTTCAGCCGCCGAATAAAGGCGCGCGGCCCGAGCCAGTCGATCAGCATCTCGGCCAGCAGCGCCCCCATCATTTGTCCGTCAACCACTGGTCTGGGCAAATTCCGCTCGGCGCAATACGCGGCGTCATAATGGAGGCGATGCCAATCCCAGGTCGCACCCGCATACGCGACCATTCTCATCTGGCTCAACGTACGTTCGAGCGGCGGCACAACCTGCCCAACGTACAAGGACGGCACCGCATCCGGCGAGGTCATTAACGCTCCAATGGCTGGAAAATCAGCGTTTCGCGATTATGTGCGAGCAATTCGCCATGCTGATTCGAGTAGCTGGCAAGCGCAATCGCGATCAGCATCGTGCCGCCGCGCGGCGACGTGTGCTCGGTGATTTCATCCAGCCGCCAGACTACGCTGATGCGGTCGTCGGGAGTGACACGGCGGAAGAATTCATAATCATGGCCGCCGCGAATCATGCGAAAGCCCTTGAGCGGCAGGTTCCATGAGTGGCCGATGTAGCCATCCTCGTTGGGCTCGCGATGGGCGTATTGGCTAGTCTCGCACACCAGCGTTGGCGGCGCGACGATGGACGGAAAGCGGGCCGCTTGCGCATAGGCTTCGTCAATGTAAAGCGGATTGTCATCGCCGATCGCCAATGCAAAATATCTGATCGCGGCACGGCCCAGCGCTTCCGGCGCGGTGTAACTGACCTCGCGCCCGACCCATGCGCGGATTTCGTCGGTTAGCAGACTCGTGGTATCACGCTCCGTTTGGAAGTATTGCCAGGGCGTCGATTTCGATTTGAAATTGTGGCCGCGGCAAGGTTTCGCATACCACGCCAGTCGAGGTGGGGAACGGCTCGCGCATAATTGAAGCGCGCACACGCGCGACTTCGCGATAATGCGCCAGCGCCGCCGGCGTGACGTATTCAACCGTCCGCACCAGGTCTTCGAGTCCACCGCCGGCCGCCGCCAGCACGCGCCGCAAATTGCCGTAGACGTAGCCTGCCTGTGCCACTACGTTGCCCTCGTGCAAGGCGACGCCGGTCTCGGGATCAAGCGCCGCCATGCCCGAAATGAATAGTAAGTTGCCGGCTTTGACCGCCGGGCTGTAAGTCAATTGGCTATAGCGGCCGAAGCCCGGATTTACCACGACCCGTCCATCCCGCGTGGCGACAAATTCGACCTGGATCAAAGCGTCTGAATGTGCCACGCGCGGCATCACGATTCCGGTGGCAGCGGGAAATTCACTAGCGGAGCGTTCTGGCGCGGAGCGAGCAAAATACTCGCGGCGCACCTGCGCCGTATCCTTATACGACGGCAGGGCGGCGGCGCTGACATAATCGACCGTCTTGACCACGTGCTGCATGCCGAGGCCGAGGCTATTCAATATCCGCGTAGCCTGCTGATAAATCGCGCGCGTCTGAGTGGCAACATCTCCGCTGATCTGATCACGCGCAAGCGGTAATGAAAGATAAATCAGGCCATCCGCCGCGGACGTGGTCGCCGGTCCCGCTTCGACTTCGATCTCGATCAATGCCTGCGGACGCAACAGCCCCTTCACTACGACCACGCTGACGGCGGGTGCCGACGTCGCTACAACTTCATCCTTAACGCACCTCGCAGACTCGTTTGCTCGCTCCGCGCTAGAGCGCTCCGCTGGTGCTTCCTGGCGTACGGCACACGCCTGATCGTAATTCTCGATACCGGCGGCGGTCACATATTCAACCACGTGCACGATATCCGCGAAGGATTTTCCCCCGGCTTCGAGAATCCGCGCGATTTTCGCCCATGCGGTTCTTGCCTGCGCGGCCATATCGCCCTTGACCACGATCGCGCCGCTGGCCGCGTCGTATTCGGAGGCGGAATGGCCCGAGAGCAGAACGTGTGAGCCAGTCGTCAGGCCGAGCGAGAAGGTATGGCGTGAATAGTCAAACCACGGAAAATCGCGGGGCTTGAGCGCGCTGCTCATGATCAACGCTCCACCGATATTCTAATCGCGTTCGCCGATCTTCAGGCCAAATCAGCGGCCCTGGAAACGCGGCGGCCGCTTTTCCAGAAAGGCGCGCACGCCTTCCTTATAATCCTCGCTGTCAAAACACTGCGTGACCATCGCCGCGACTTTCTTTAAATCGCGCTCGGCTCCATCGCGCAGCCCTTCGCGAATCGTCGCCTTGGCCGCCGCCATCGTCAGCGGCGCATTGGACGCCATGCGCGTGGCATAATCGCGCGCTGTCGTTTCGAGTTCATTCAGATCGACCAGCTTATGCAGCAGGCCCATATGAAACGCTTCTTCGGCGTCGAAAATCCGTGCCGACATGAGGATATCGCGCGCGTTGGCCGGTCCCGCGACATGACTCAGGGAGAGCACGCCGTCGAGCGGATAGGCCAGCCCCAGACGCGCCGCCGGAATACCGAAACGGGTGCCGCGCGCCGCAATCCGCATGTCGCACGAGAGCGCGACCTGCAGGCCGCCGCCGATACAGATGCCCGCGATCATTGCGATGATCGGTTTGGGGCAGTTGGTCAGCGCGTTGGTGGCATTGCCCGGCGCGTCGCGATAAGCCTTGGCCTGATCGGCGTTGGCGCGCATCGCGGGAAACTCGGAGATGTCCGCGCCCGAGATGAAGGATTCGGAATTCACCCCGCGCATGATGATCACGCGCACCTCGGGGTCGGCGTTGAGTTCATCGACCGCCTCGACAATACCGCGCCAGGCGCGGTAATTGAGCGCGTTACGCACTTCCGGGCGGTTGACGATCATCCATCCTAGCGGGGACTGATGTTCGACCAGGATGGGGTTGTCACTCTCATTGCTCATCGGCAAAGTCCTCGAAATCAGAAACCCGTTAATCCATTGCCAAGTAAATTCCGCACCGGCTCATTGTCATTCTGAACGACGTGAAAACTTCCGGAAAGGTCGGGAAGTGAATAGAATTCAGGATTCTTCGCTCCGCTCAGAATGACAAACCATACTGTGAGAGATTCCCTAAAGTTTCGCCATCTCGTTCGTGATTTGCTCGAGACCGGCGCGCAGCTTGCCTGGATTCGACGATGGCGGACGGAACAGCACGCGCGTGACACCAGCGTCGCGCAACGCCTTGACCGAATCGGCCTTCGCTTCGGTCATCGCGCTGAATTCGAGATGGTCCGGATTGCGTCCGGCCGCTTTGGCCTCGTCGCGCGCGAGCTGGAAAATCTTCGGGAGCTGATTAGGAGGAGAAGTCGGGAAAAAGCCATCGCCGAAGCGGCCGGCCCGGCGCGCGGCAGCCGCTGAATGACCTCCGACGTGGATGGGAACGCCGCCTTTTTGTATCGGCTTGGGATAACTTTTAACGTCGTGGAAATGAAAATGCTTGCCGTGGAAGCTCGCCGCATCCTCGCTCCAAAGTGCGCGCATCGCCTGGATCGCTTCGTCCGTGCGTGCGCCACGGGTATGAAAGTCGACGCCCACAGCCTCGAACTCCTCCTTCATCCAACCGCTGCCAATACCGATCATGAGGCGGCCGTGGGAGAGCAGGTCGAGCGTCGCGAGCTGCTTGGCCAGATACAGCGGATGGCGCTGGGGCAAGATGACAACGCCGGTGGAAAGCTTGATCCTGCTGGTGATTGCCGCCGCGTACGCCAGTGGCATCAGCGGATCGGGGATTGGAACTTCGTCGCCGCCCGGCATGCGGCCGTCCTTCGATCCCGGATACGGCATATGTGGTTGGGGAATGACGACATGCTCGACCGTCCAAATTGATTCGAAGCCCAATTGCTCAGCCTCGCGCGCAAGCATGCCGAAAGCGTCGGGCCGTGAAAACGGACCCGAATTGGCGAACAAGATACCGCTTTTCATCGCTGCCATTTTGTCTTTCTCCCCGAACGCTTACAGTTTGGCGATGACTTCGTTGCCGAGCTGATCGAGACCGCGCTTGAGCCCGTCGGAGTCGAAGGCTGGCGGCGGGACTACAACGCGGGAAACGCCGATATCGCGCATCTGGTTGATAGAATCCAGCCGCGCCCGTCCCATGCATGACAGCTCGATCGCGTTCGCGTCCCGTCCCGCCTTGGACGCCTCTTCACGCATTAGCGCGAACAGATCTTTTAGTTTGTCAGCCTCGCCGAGCGCGGGGAAAAAGCCGTCGCCGAGCCGTCCAGCCCGGCGCGCGGCGGCTGGCGAATGACCGCCGACCAGGATCGGCACGCCATTTTTCTGTATCGGCTTGGGAAAACTCATCAACGGACCGAAGTTGAAATGCTTGCCATGGAAGCTCGAGGGATTGTCGCGCCATAGCGCGCGCATCGCCACGATCGCCTCGTCGGTGCGCGCGCCGCGGGTATGGAAATCCAGTCCCAGCGCGTCGAACTCTTCCTTGAGCCAGCCGCTGCCGATACCAAGAATAACGCGGCCGTTGGAAAGTACGTCGAGGGTGGCGATCTCCTTGGCCAGGTAGAGCGGATTGCGCTGCGGCAGAATTACGACGCCGGTGGCGAGGCGAATCCCGCTCGTGAGCGCGGCGGCAAAGGCCAGGGGCAGGAGTGGATCGGAAATCGCGACGTCCTCGTCACCGGGAATCTTGCCGCTTTTCGAATAAGGATAGAGCGATTGATAATCATGCGGGATTACCACGTGCTCGACCGTCCAAATCGATTCGACGCCGCACGCTTCCGCATGCTGTGCCAATCCCGCCAGCATCTCGGGTTGGCTGAAGGGTCCCGAGTTCGCGAACATCAGCCCGATTTTCATCGACGCGCTCCTCTCAAATGCACAGGCGTTTCTTTGATCTATCGCGGCCGACGGTCTAAAGAAAAGCGCCGCCGTCGCGTTAACGAGCGCACCTCCGGCGTAATTACCAGAAGAAGTGGCGTGGCAAAACTGGCGAAACGCCGTGGACGACGGCGTAGGCTATTGCGTCAATCCAAGGTTTGAGAGAGCGGGATGTCTGGCGGAGCAATCGGGGACGGGCCGTGCCAGCCATATCTGACCATGCAGTAAGGATGCATGTGAGGCGCCGGTAGATAGGGAGTGTGGACGGCGCTCGAAGGTATTTTAAAGTTGATCTCGACGGTTACGGTATCGAACTGTTCCTTGATGATGACGGCGATTGGCTGGCGCACCTCAGTGAGCTTCCCAACGTGTCCGCATTCGGCAACACCATCGAGGAAGCACTGTCGGAACTGGAAACTGCGTGGGCGGCATGGTTCCCATATTTTCTCACCCTGCGTCTGGGTGCGTTGGCGAGAGTGCCAACCGCTTGCGAGGTTTTGCCCGCCGAGCTAAGCAGGATGCATGGACATCGGCAAAGTTGGCATTTGGTTTTTTCTCGACGCGATGACGGCGGCGGAGTCGGTCGAGTTCGCTCGCAAGTCCGAGCGCCTCGGCTATGGCGTGATGTGGATTCCGGAGGCGGTCGGACGCGAGCCCTTCGCCCATATCGCCTATCTCGCAGCTAATACCGAGCGGATCGTATTCGCCACCGGCATCGCGAATATCTGGGCGCGCGACCCCGTCACCATGTCGGCGGCTTCCAAGACCGTCGCCGACGTTTCCAACGGGCGTTTCGTGCTGGGTATCGGCGTCAGTCACAAGCCGCTGGTCACCAACTTGCGCGGCCACAGCTATGACAAGCCTTACAGCTACATGAAGGAGTACCTGCCGAAGATGAAGGGCGCGCTCTATCGCGCACCCGCACCCAAGGAAGAAGTGCCGGTGGTGCTGGCCGCGCTGCATCCGAAGATGCTTGAGTTGGCTGCCACTCAAACCAACGGCACGCATACTTATTTCGTACCGCCCGAACATACCGCCAAGGCACGCGCCGCGATCGGGCCGAAGCCGTGGATTTGCGCGGCACAGGCGGTAGTGCTCGAAACGGATGCGGACAAGGCACGCACCGCCGCGCGCACCTATATGAAAACCTATGTGCCGCGCCTGCCCAATTACACGAACAATCTCAAGAACCTGGGCTGGAAAGACGAGGATTTCGCCAACGGCTGTAGCGATCGGCTGGTCGACGCGATTGTCGCCTGGGGCACGGCGGATAAAATTCGCGAGCGCATCGACGCCCATCTCAAGGCCGGTGCGACGCACGTCTGTATTCTACCGTTGCGCACCGACACGGATTCGTTGCCGGACCCGCGTGCGATGGAGGCGCTGGCGCCCCGCGGCTGAGAAGCCAGCCGCGTCGCAGGCGTCACTATGACGTTGGACGCGCTCTAAGCTGAGGCACGGCGGATGCGCGCGCGGCGTATCCGCCGCTGGCGCGCCTTGGCCTGTTTTGGGTCATTTCTGCGCTTGAGCGCAAGCTTGCGGTTGCGGCGATTACGTTGACGTGTGGCCGGTTTCATTTGCTCTCCAATGAATCGGGTATGAACGTCCCGGCCTGCGTGCCAATTCGGCCGGTGACGGAAATACCGTTGCTATCATTTCCAGCTCGCGGACTGGCGGCGGTCACGGCGCTCTTCAAAGTCGCGACCGGTTCGATCATCGGGCACATAGCGTTGAACTTGCTCATCACTTCGCCATTATCCGTCACGATGACTTCGCCCATCGGGCGGCCGGGTGTAATCGGGCCACTTATCATTCCGGGTATGTTGTATTCAAGCTTCAGGCCGGACACCGCGTCTTTACGCACCACCAAGGCGAGGTCACGCGGCGCCACCGGTTGAATCAACGGGCCCGACTCAACCTGCACGTGGACCGGCAAAGGTTGGCCACGCTTGAGCACTGCGACCCGTTCGAAATTATCAAAACCCCAGTCCAGCAGCTTGGCGCTTTGTGAAAAGCGCGCCGGATTGGACGGCGCACCCAAAACCACCGATATAAGCCGCATATTCCCGCGCATCGCGGTCGCGGTCAGATTGAAACCAGCCATCATGGTGAAGCCGGTCTTGAGCCCGTCGCAACCGTCAAGGCGGCCGACCAGGTAATTGGTATTGCGCAGGATATAGCGGCCACCGTCGAAAGGGGTCTGCTCCAACCCGGTCCATTCCAGCAGATTGGTCTGATGGATGAGGGCGCGCGCGAGCGTCGCCAGGTCAAACGCGTCGGTATAGTCTACATCATGGCCGGGGGTGGGCGGCAAACCGTCAACGGTTTCGTAATGCGTACCGAGCATGCCCAGCCCCTGCGCCCGCTGGTTCATTTTCTCCACACAAGCCTCGACCGAACCGCAGGCCGCCTGCGCCACCGCCACAGCCGCATCATTGGCCGAGCGTATAAGCGCCGCCTTCATCAGCTCGCGTAGCGGGTACACTTGGCCTTGACGCAGTCCCAGCCGGTCGCCCTCCGTATGCGCTGATAGCCACGAGATACGCACCGGGTCGTCCAGATGGACATGGCCCGCCTTGAGTTCGTCCTCGACCACCAGCATCAGCATCATCTTCGCCATCGAAGCCGGCGGCCATTCAACGTTGGCATCATAAGCGTAGAGCACCCGCCCGCTGTCAGCGTCCTCCAGCAATTCCGCGTGATACGGAATCACGTGCACGCGCGGGCGGCGATGGCGCAAGTGATGGTGATGATGCCGGTAGTGGTGGTAATAAGCGTGCGCGGGAGCGGCCGCCAAAATAGTGATGGCCAGGAAAATCAGCACGGCGGCCGTCGATGAGCGCCGGCACAACAAGTCAAATCCGCACGGACCAGCATTCTCCACCGCTTGCCCTCCGCCCTCGGACTCCCGTTAGGAAGGTCCGTGCACATGCCACGCCGTCATTCGCCGCACCGCGAAGAATCCGCGATTCCCCGTTTTCTTGGGCTCTGCCGGAATTCCTCACTGATTTACTCCGCACCGCGCGGACTCATATTCTGAAACGCGACTCGCAGCTCGTTGTCCTTTAACGCAGCTCGTGGACTCGCCTGCTCGCTTCGCTTTCGGCTGCGCTGGTGCGCGCGGCTCCATTGAAATGCGCACGTCGCAGACTCCTTAGCGCGGCTTCACTTCGTTCCGCCTGGTGTCCTCGCTTCGCCCGCGGTTTCGCCAGTGTCGCTGTACCTAGTGTGCGAAACCGCTAATCGGCCGCGTGCGGTTGAACTCGCCACGCTCAATACCTTTGAGGATGGACAAGTTAACGCGTGCCGGCGAATAGGCCGGGTCCGCGCCCGCCAAATCAGTCCACGTCTGTCGCGCACGCACGTAATCACCCTGCTCGGCGTAAATCACGCCGAGCGTGTCGCGCGCGTCTAGCTGCGATGGATCGAGCCGCAACGAGGTCAGGACTTCCTGCCGCGCCGGTCCGGTCATGTCCGCGCGCTCGTAAGCCAAACCCAAGTCGTAATGGGTTTCGGGATGATAGGGCCCCAGCAAAGTCGCGAGCCGAAGCACCGCGATCGCCTCTTCCATCTGACCCGCGCCCATATACGCCAGTCCCAGGTTCGCGAACAATTGCCAGTCGCTCAGGCCGAGCTCCACCGCGTGCTTATAGTCGGCCAGCTCGCGGCGATGATTGCCGAGCATGCCGTAAGCGAAACCGAGATGATAGTAAGCGAGCGCGTCCTTGGGATGATCACGGATTACTTCGAGATGGCGCCTGATGGCTTGAGGATAATCCTCCATGCCGAGGTAATAATCCGCCAGCGGATCGCAGACCTGATCGTCAGAGTCGATAGCGCGTCCTTTTGCCCAAGCCGCCACCGGCCATTGCAGGACCATGATTAAAGCGACCGCTATAAGTAGCGGCACCCGCCGGTTGGATAACAAATTGATAAGTCTCCACCAACACACGGTAGCAGGTGGAAACGTCGAAATGTTAGCACTAATGGCAGAGGCGGGAAAAGCGGATCCGACTGGCGCGGCTTAAAGACGGCCGCATCGCGGATGGCCTGACGGTCGGGACGCCGGGAGCAAATCGATGCCCGCCAGCGGCCCGACCGACAAGGCCAGGATTCGGATCTGGCGCGAGGCCTATTCGCCGCCGCTCGGCGAGGCCATCCCGCCGGACGGCGGAGCCGTTTCGCCCGACGAACTCGGGCTGGAGCTCTCCGAACTCTTCTTCTTCGTGGTGTGATGATGGTGGTGCCAATGGCGATGATGGTGCACATGCCGATGATGATGAGTGGTCGGGGATGACTCACTCGACGGCGCCGCCGTTGACGGTTCGGCCGCCGGTGCCTGTGCGAAGGCAGGCACCGCTATCGCACCGGCAAACAGCGCGGCGGTAAGGATGGAAATCGTGCGCTTCATGTCCCAGTTCTCCCTTTCGTTCACGACGATCCTTGGTGGATCGTACGGTGCGTGACTCATGCCAATGGCGTGCCATCAGGCGCCGCCGCGATTAGGCTATGCTTTCGGAAATTTACAAGGCTAATAGAATTGGCGCCAGACGCAATCGGGTGTTGGCTAACCGCTTTGGGAAGCGGGATTCTAACTGGCACGGCCCCGTCGCTTTGGCGGCTGACCCGTGCGGGCGCGTTTGAGTTCCCGGTACAGGGCAAATAATTCGCTGAACGCTTCCACGATGACTTTGGGACTGTTACCGGTCTGTTCGCCTGCTTGGCGCGGCAGATGTTTCACGTCAACCTCGCAAATCCGGGCGCCGCGGCCCGCCAGCCGCGCCATCAGTTCGGTCGAGATCAGGGCGCCGTTGGAATGCAGCTCGAGGCCTTCAAGAATCTCCCGCCGGAAGAGCTTGAAGCCGCAATCCATATCACGCACGCTCAAGCCGAACAAACTACGTGCCAACAGCGTCCAGGCCTTGCCGTTGATGCGCCGCATCAGATGGTCGGCGCGCGCCACCCGGCGTCCAATCACGGCGTCATGACCGTCGATCCGTTCCGCCAGCAGCCTGACGTCGGCGGCGTCGAACTGGCCGTCACCGTCACACAGCAGCACGAACGGCATCGAGGCCGCGCGGATGCCTGAAATCACCGCCGCGCCATAACCGCGATTGATGCCGTGATGGATAACCTTTATCCGGCTGTTAGCGGCCGTCAGACGATCGGCAATCTCGCCGGTGTTATCACGACTGCCATCGTCGACGATAACGATCTCATACTCGCCGGCAACCTTGGGCAATTGAATGCGGAAGCCCTCGACCACGCGTTCGAGGTTGGCTTCTTCGTTGTGTGAGGGTAAAAAGACGCTGACACCCGCCAGCCGCAAGTCCCCAGCGTCAGAGCGGGGCGCGCTTTTCCGCGACGGTGCGTCGGTGGTGTTGGATTTGAATTGGGTCAAGGCCACTGGTTAACTGGCGGCGCAGGTGGAGGAGCCTCGACGGTCAATCGCCGAGGGTTCGGTAGCCGCCCCGGAAGAATACCAAGGGCGTGGTCTCGACCGTTTCGGCCTGCTCGATCTCACCCAGGTAGACGGTATGGTCGCCGGCGTCGCAGGAACCGTAGAGCTTGCATTCAATATAGGCCAGCGTATCTTCGAGAATAGGCGCCCCATTGGCACCGTTGCGGTAGGCTACGCCCTTGAATTTGTCACCGCCGCTGACCGCGAAACGGCGCGAGAGGGCCTCTTGCCCTTCAGATAGAATATTGACGGTGAAAACCTTGCTTTCCTCAAAGTAGGGATAGCTTTCGGCTTTTTTGTCCACGCAGATCAGCAGCAAGGGCGGCTGCAGCGAGACCGAGGCGAACGCGTTGGCGGTTAGCCCATAGGGTTGACCATCCTTGTCGATGGTCGTGATAACGGTCACGCCGGTGACGAAATGACCCATCACGCGGCGTAGTTCGTTCTTCTCAATCGGCATTGCAACCTTCTTAGCGCGCGGATGCTAGCAGACGGTTCCCATTGGCGTCAAATTAACCTACCAGCCGGAACGATCACGCGCGATTACTTCGCGTCCGCCCAAGTAAACATAATCGAGCTCAAGCGAGGTCAACGGCCGTTCGGCCGCGTTGATCCGCACCCCGGCCAGCTGGGCGATAAAAATCGTATGGTCGCCGGTCACCACGCTGTTCACCACCCGCGCCTCAATCGACACCATCGCCAGCCACAGCCACGGCACCCGCAGTTGCGGCGAAAGCTCGTAGTCGAGGCCTTCGAGATTATTCTCCCGGCGCGCCTGACTCGAATAGAAGTAGTCCTCCAGCGCCTTGCCCCGGCGGCCTACGATATTGAAGCCAAAGACGCCCGTGCGCGCCACAATCGCGCGTGAAAAATGGCCGTTGTCCACCGCCGCACTGAACAGCGGCGGCTCACCCGACACCTGTGTCGCCCACGACGAGGACATGCCGTGATGATGCGCCCCTTCGGCGACCGTCAAGACGTAAATCCCGGTGGTCAGGTTGGATAGCGCCAAAGCCAGCTCGTGATCCATCCGCATGCGCCTCCGATAATATTTCATCTAACAGGCTAATTATAATTGACGCTGCGTCCTAGTGTTTTCAAAATGAGCCTGAGAGAATTTGTGGTGAGGCGGGGATGCGTAAAAGCTCGCGGCTAATCGCGCTGATAGCATTGGGACTAATCCTGACGTCAGGGCTGATGTTAAGCCCGCCCACATGCGTATTTGGGGCTGGCCAGAATGCACCGCCCGCCGCCGTTCATAGAGTTGCGCTGGTCTCCCCAGCGGCGAGTTCCACGTCCGCGGCGCCTTGTCATGACGGGAGTTGCGCTAAGCCGCCCAATCCGTCATCAGCCGGCGCGGCGATTGCGACTACGGCGAGTCCTGCGCCAGCGCGCGCGTCCGCAATCGTACCCGCCCGGTTGCCGAACAACCTGCTGCCCACGTTGATTTGCGATGAAAAGGGCGAGCACTGCGTCGACGGCCAATCGTCCTCGACGCTTGTCTTTCGCGCTTCTTCCCCCTCGCCGCGCTTGCCAACGGCGGCGACGCCGCCCCGCCTTGGGCATGCGAGCGCCTTGCCCACGATGATCTGCGATGCCAGCGGCGAGCATTGTGTCAGCGGCGCGTCGGCGGTAAGCGGCGCGTCGGCGGCTATCAGCGGAGAAAAGCTCGCCGCGCTCCATCCACCTACGCCGGCTCGGGCCGCTTCGCACCTGACCGTGGGAGCCACCGAGGGCGAGGTGCTTTACGACAAGGCCAGCCCCGACGCCGATCGCGAACCCTCGAATTGGTCGATAATGGCCTACAAGTCGCGGCATCTACTGACCGTTTATTTTCAAGGACGATTGTTCGCCCAATACCGCGCGGTGTTCGGCCGCAGCCTGAGCAGCGGAGGCAAAGTCTATGAAGGTGATCGGCGCACGCCGGAAGGCGCCTACCGGATTATCGCCAAGCATCGCAGCTACCGCTGGCGCTATTTCCTCAAGCTCAACTATCCCAACCGGGTTGATCGGCTGCGGTTTGACGAGTTGCGCGCCGACGACATGATTCCGGCACGTTTTCGCGAGGGCGGTGAAATCGGCATTCACGGCACCGACGAGCCCTTGCTCAACGCGGGGCTGATCAATTGGACCACCGGCTGCATTTCGGTCGACAACCGCGCGATTGTCGCGCTCGATCAGTTTTTGCCGATCGGCACACTCGTGATAATCAAGCCGTAGTGACGCGGCGCAACGACGTCTAGTCATTACCGAGTAGCCGCGGAATTCCGGCTTGGAAGTCACTTCGTGGAGTTCCCTTCAGGAGGATCACAGTGGAAGCCCCGGTTGGCGAGTTCAATTTCACCCGTCTAGAAAAGGTAATTTTTGGCCCTGGCAAGGTGGCGACGCTGGGCCGCGAGCTCGAACGCCGCGGGATCGAACGCGCGGTGGTGGTCACGGGCAAAACCCTGGGCCGCTCGCGTCTGCTGGATAAAGTCACCGCCGCGATGGGTCGGCGCTGCGTCGCTGTCTACAAAGGCGCCGCGCAACACGTGCCGTCTGCCACCGTGCGCGAGCTGGTGGCCGAGGTTAAGCGGGTCAACGGTGATTGTATCGTGGCCTTTGGCGGTGGCAGCCCAATCGATACCGCCAAGGTCGCCGCGTCCTCGATTCTGGGCAACGATGACGCCACCGTGCGGGCACGCGGCCTCGATTTCGCCAATGCCAGCGGCAAAGGCGATCCAGCACGTGATTTTTTACAGATCGCGATTCCAACCACGCTCTCAGCCGGTGAGTACACGCCGATCGGCGGCGTGACCAACGAGAGCAATCGCGTCAAAAACGGCGTAGTCGATGCGCGCCTGCAGCCACGCACCATTATCAACGACCCCGAATTAACCCTGGAAACGCCTGAATGGCTGTGGATCGCAACCGGGATGCGCGCGTTTGACCATGCGGTCGAGGCCGCTTATTCGATGCGCCATCAGCCACTCACCGACACGCTGGCGGCCAAGGCTATCGCGTTGCTGGTGGCCCATCTGCCCGCGTCGATCAACAGTAGCGGTATGGAACAACTTGCCCATCGCGGGCAATGCCAGACCGCCGCGTGGTTTTCAATCTTCGGCGGACTGAACACGCGCTTTGGCGTGTCGCACGCGCTCGGCCATCAGATCGGTCCCAAGTGGGACGTGCCGCACGGCATAACCTCATGCATCACGATGCCGCATGCGATGCGCTTCATGGCGGATATCGCGCCGCAACGCTTTGGTCCGATTGCGGAAGGCCTCGGCGTGCGCTTCGAGGCTGACAATCCGCGCGCGGCGGCCTTGGAATGCGCGGAACGGGTGGCCCGCTTCATCGCGCAATTCAAGGTGGCGCACACCCTTAAGGATGCGGGCGTACCGCACGACGAACTGGCGCAAATCGCGGACACGGTGCTGAACGAAGTCGAGCATTCCAAGGTGGTTGACCGGTCCGTCAATCGTGAAGAGATCGTTGGCCTGCTCGAAGCGGCCTACTGACCTGTCGGAGACACTCCGCCCGCACCAACGAAAATGCGCTCCGGGATGAAGACGGGCTTCATTTTGACGGCCAATCTGACCGACAAGTCAAAAAAGGAATCGTTCGATGAGCGCAAGCACATAAAGGTCCGAAGGTCCGGTACGACGCCGACTTTTTGGAAATGATGTTTGAGCGCAAGGACGGATATTTCCGCGAAACCGCCAATGATCAGGTGATGGAAAAGTCGACGCGGAGAGCTACGTGATCGGCTTCTCAGTGCTCAACTCTGAACTCTTAAAAGCATCCAATCGATGTCACCTTAGGCTCTCAATTCAGCAAAGCTTCCTTTAGTTAAGGTCGCCCTCGTCAATCCCGGCGACGTTCGTAAGTCAATTTCCTCGGGCTCTATATTCAAGAAGGTAAAGTTCCCCGCCCGGCCCGCACTCCTACTTGATTGCATCTGTCCACGATGCCGCAAACGCGTGGTGCTTGTTACATCCGGAAGATGCCGAACTGGGTGGCGGGCGGAATCCCCGCGTTGAGTGCCGCGGCAATCCCCAGCGCCAGCGCCGCGCGCGTGTCCAATGGATCGATCACGCCGTCGTCCCACAGGCGTGCGCTGGCATAATAGCAACTCGATTCGTATTCGTACTTGTCGAGGGTCGGGCGGGTAAATTCGTTTTGCTCCGCGGGCGTCATCGTGCGGCCCTCGCGTGCAAGCTGGTCGAGTTTCACCGTCAGCAGTGTATTGGCGGCCTGCTCCCCGCCCATCACGGAAATCCGCGCGTTGGGCCACATGAAAAGCAGGCGCGGCGAATAGGCGCGGCCGCACATGCCGTAATTACCGGCGCCGTTGGAAGCTCCGATGATGACGGTGAATTTCGGCACCTGCGCGTTGGCGACCGCGTTGACCATCTTGGCGCCGTCCTTGGCGATGCCGCCCTGCTCGTAGCGCTTGCCGACCATGAAACCGGTGATGTTCTGCAGGAAAATCAACGGAATCCGCCGCGCGCAGCACATCTGGATGAAATGGGTGGCCTTGAGCGCCGATTCGCTGAAAAGCACCCCGTTGTTGGCGATGATCCCAACCGGATAGCCATGAAGACGCGCGAAGCCGGTCACCAGCGTGCCGCCGTAACGCGGCTTGAACTCGTGCATGCGGCTGCCGTCGACCAGCCGCGCAATCACTTCGCGCACTTCGTAGGGATGGCGCGGGTCGGGCGAGACGATACCGTAAAGTTCGGCGGGATCGTAATAAGGATCCTCGGGCGAGTCCTGCGGCAGCACCTCTTCGGTCCGCGCACGCACGCCCAAATTGGCAAACACCGCACGCGCGATCATGAGCGCATGCTGATCGTCGTCGGCGAGATGGTCGCTGACGCCTGAAATCCGCGTATGGACGTCGCCGCCGCCCAGTTCCTCCGCGCTGACTTCCTCGCCGGTGGCGGCCTTGACCAGCGGCGGACCGCCCAGAAAAATCGTGCCCTGCTGGCGCACGATGATGTTCTCGTCGCACATCGCGGGCACGTAGGCGCCGCCGGCCGTGCATGAGCCCATCACCACCGCGACCTGCGCAATACCTTCCGACGACATTCGCGCCATGTTGTAGAAGATACGTCCGAAATGTTCGCGGTCGGGAAACACTTCCGCCTGCAGCGGCAAAAAGGCGCCGCCGGAATCGACCAGGTAGACGCAGGGCAGGCGATTCTCGCGGGCAATGTCCTGCGCGCGCAGATGTTTCTTGACCGTAATCGGATAATACGTGCCGCCCTTGACCGTCGCGTCATTGGCGACAATTATCGCCTCGCGTCCGTGGATACGGCCGAGCCCGGTGACGAGACTGGCGCAGGGCGCCTCGTCGTCGTACATGCCGTGGGCGGCGAGCGTGGATAATTCGAGAAACGGCGTGTCGGCGTCAAGCAACTCCCGGATACGGTCGCGGACCAGCAATTTGCCGCGTTCAAGATGGCGGCGGCGCGCATGCTCGGGTCCGCCCAGCTTGATCCGTTCGATCACCTCGCGCAGGCTGGCGGCTTGCGCCTCCATCACCGCGCGATTGCGCTGAAACTCGGGACTGGCGGTGCTGATCCGTGATTCAATCCGTTCCATCAGACTCCCTAAGGAAGCTTCGCACGAGCCCATTTGTCATTCTAAACGCAGTCTGCGAAGTGAAGAATCCCGAAAAAACTTCGGTAGATGAACAAGATACGGGATTCTCCGCTGCGCTCAGAATGACAGAACCATGGTTGTGCGGAGGCTCCGTAAGTTAACGTTGGCCAAGTCCAGCGTCGATTCAGCTCCCAGTACTGGCTGAATGCTGGAAGCGGTTGAGCTAGATATTAGCCATAGCCGGGCTGTTCAGGGTATCCCGAGTGGGGAATTTCCGCATCAGCCACAACTTGAATTTTTCGACGCAGCTCGCGGACGGAAATACGAGCCGGACAGGTGCAATGCGCGAACGGGATTTGAAAGCGCTCGAATTCGACAAGGTTATCGCCCTCGTGGCCGCGCTCGCGGTATCGGCGCCGGGACGCGCCACCGTCGAACAACTAAGGCCGTCAACCGACACCGGCGAAGTGCGTACGCTTCTGCGCGCGACCGCCGAGCTGGTGCAGCTCCGCTCTCATTCGGGGGCGGTGCCGCTCGACGAATTCAGCGACCAACGCGACCTTTTGCTGGCGGTCGCACCGCAAGGCGCCGTGCTGGGTGGCCCGGCGCTGCTGCGCATCCGGGATTTCGTGATTGCCGCGCGCACGGCCGAGGCGTTTTTGCGCTCCCGCGTGGAGCATTTGCCCCAATTGGCCGCGCTAGTGCATAACCTGGTTGCGCCCAAGGAACTGGCCGACGCACTCCTGGGCTCGCTTGCCGACGATGGCGGCCTGCTCGACGACGCCAGCCCCGAACTCAAGCGGTTGCGCACGCGCCTGCGCGACGAGCGCCTGGAGTTGGAAACGCGCCTGGCGCGCTCGCTCAACGCGTCCGGGATGGCACCGTTTGTCTCGGATTACCTGGTCACCGTGCGCAATCGCCGCTTCGTGCTGCCGCTCAAGCTGAATTACGCCGAACGGCTGGAAGGTATCGTACAGGACCGTTCGGTTTCGGGCGAAACCCTGTTCGTTGAGCCGATGTGGGCGGTCGAACTCAATAACCGCCTGATGATGCTCGAACGCGAGGCTGAAGCCGAGGAACATCGTATCCTGACGCGGCTGAGCGCGATGGTGCGCGGCTACCTGGCCGAGTTGCATCTGACCTTCGACGCGCTGGTCGAGTTGGACGCGCTCAACGCGCGCGCGATTTTCGCCGAGCGTTTCGACGCGATCGAACCGCTGATTGTCGAGCACGGTCTCGAGCTGGTTGACGCGCGTCATCCGCTGCTGATCACGAGTGGTCATGAAGTCGTGCCGATCGCGATTAGAATCAGCGCGGGCCAGCATGGCATCGTTATTTCGGGCCCAAACACCGGCGGCAAGACGGTGGCGCTCAAAACCTTGGGTCTGCTTGCCTTGATGGCGCAGAGCGGGTTGCTGATTCCAGCCGCCGAGGGCACCCGGATTACCGTCTTCCGCGGCATCTTTGCCGATATCGGCGACGAACAATCGATCGAAGCGAGCCTGTCGAGCTTCGCCGCGCATATCGTCAACCTGACTGAAATCGTCAATTCATTGAGCGAGCCGGCCTTGATTATCCTCGACGAGCCCGGCGCCGGCACCGACCCGGTGGAAGGCGCCGCGATGGCGATTGGCGTGATGGATTACCTGAGCACGCATGATTGCGTGGTGGCCGTCGCCACGCATTCGGCCGCCGTAAAATTGCACGCGTACTCACGCGCCGGCTTCGAAGCCGCGGCGGTCGATTTCGACGCTGAACGCCTGCTCCCGCTCTATCGGCTGAAACCTCATACGATTGGTCAGAGCTACGGCCTCGCGGTGGCACGGCGGCTCGGGTTGCCCGAGGTTATCGTGCGCGCGGCGGAAGCCGCCATGCCGGCCGGCAGCGCGGAACTGGCCGAGGCGCTGCGGCGGCTCGAAGAGGAGCGCACGCGTTTGCGCGCCGAAACCGAGCGCCTGCGTGAACGCGAGCGCAGCCTGGCCGGGCGCGAAGCCGAAGCCTCTGACACCATCACCCGGGCGCAGGCGCACGCCGAAGCCGAACGCGAACGCCTGCACGGCGAAGGCACGCGCATGCTCGAGGAGTTAAGGCGCGAGGGCGCGGCGGTGATGGAGGAAATCCGGGCGGGGGTAAAATCCCGGCGCGAGCTCGACCGCGTGCTCGCGCGCACCCGCAACACCGTCGAGAGCATCGCCCCGCCACGCGCCACGGATGAACCGACGCGTCCGCTCAAGGTCGGCGACCAGGTCGAGTTGGGGGAAATTCGCGGTGAATTGCTGACGCTCGAACCCGGCCGCGCGGTGATCGGCCGCGGCGGCCTGCGTATCGAGGTAGCACCGGAACGGCTGCGCCGCGCGACAAAAGCGCCGCCGCGTGAAGCGCAGGTCACCGTCAGCGCCGACGCCGACCGTGATCGCGCGGAACTCAACGTCATTGGCATGCGCACCGCCGACGCCCTGCGTAAAGTCGAGGAATTTCTCGATCAGGCTTATTTGACTAATCGCGGAGAGGTGCGCATCGTGCACGGAATCGGCTCGGGCGCACTCAAAAAGGCGGTGCAGGATTACTTGGGTTCGTCACCCTATTGCGCGAGTTTCCATCAAGCGGAACCGCATCAGGGCGGCGCCGGCGCCACTATTGTGGAACTGGGGTCGTAAAGGGCGGTTGCGCGAAAGCAAACTGGTATCCGACGCGGCCTACAATCATGCTTAAACCTGAGATGATCCATCGATACTGCGAACAATTCATTACGACTGCTATCTCAGTCGCTTTCCAACCCACCGCCATTTCTTGTAGGCAATGTCCATGCAGCGGTCGTACGCCGCATTTGTCCGGAGGAAACTTAAGTTGCCCTCGTCTACCCGTGCCGCATAAGTCTTGTCCGCAACGAGATCGCTGACGATGAATCTGCATCGCGTGGTCGCGATTGCGGAGAGCCAATCCGTGTATTGCGCGAGCGAAGCCGCCTGATCATGACCGATCCACAACATTTGACAATTACTCCGCAAACAAATACGCGTATGTGAATCGCGCACGTAACTTGTTGTGGGCTCTCCTTTGTCAGGGAATGCTGAATGAGCCGAAGCTCGTAAACCGACGATTCGACATGCGGATCGTTAGGTTCGGGGCGCTCAACCCCGAATTTCGACTATCCAAGTGGACTGCGGATTTGGTAAAAGCTTCGGCTGACGCGTTACGTGCGGCGTGAACTCAACCGCCAGGAGCCAGCGGATGAAAATCGAAAACGCCGTTTATCCGACGAGCGATCGGATTGATGTACTCAGGCGCGAGTCGTCGAGTAAACCGATCGTCATGCTGAACTTGCTCAAGTTTCGCACCAAAGCGCAGTACCCAGA
>JBOHWM010000257.1:0-3208 GCA_050736555.1 Binataceae bacterium (SeqCode) | reverse complement strand
GTTGTGGTCTGCGTCGCGGGGATCAGTTTTGGCAGCGTACATATCGATTTAGGCCGCGCGCTGTTCCAGGCGAATAGTTCTGACCGCGCGATTTTGGCCGGAGTACGGTTGCCGCGTGTGCTGATGGGAGCGATTGTCGGAGCGATCCTGGCGGTGGTGGGTGCGGCCTTGCAGGCGCTGGTACGCAATCCACTGGCGGAAGGTGGCATTCTGGGTATTTCGGGAGGCGGCGCTTTCGGCGCGATCATCGCGCTGGTGCTCTTTTCGCATTTGGCGGCGGCCGACGCGATCGTTCCACTATGCGCCTTTGGCGCGGCGCTGATATCAACCATCGCGGTGTATCGGCTCGCGTTGGTCGGCGGCCGGCTGGAGCCGTTGACGCTGCTGCTGGTGGGCGTGATTTTCAATGCCTTTTGGGGTGCCGCGATCATGCTCGTCAACAGCGTGGTGAATTTCTATTTCACCCACAGCATCATTTTTTGGCTGATGGGCAGCTTCGAGGCCCCCACTTATCATGAGGTGATCCTGGTCGGGATCCTGGGAGCGGGCGGCTTTATCATACTGGCGGCGCGCGCCCGTGACCTGAATCTGCTCAGCCTGGGCGACGACGCGGCGGCCGAACTGGGGGTCGAAGTAAACGGACTACGACGGGCGATTTTTGTCGCGACTTCGATCATGATCGGTGCGGCGGTATCGGTCAGCGGAATCATCTCCTTCGTCGGTCTGATCGTGCCGCACATGCTACGGCTGGTCCTGGGCGCCGACCATCGGATGCTGCTGCCCGCCTCAGTGCTGGGTGGTGCGGCCTTCATGGTGGCGGCGGATCTGCTGGCGCGAACGGTGATTGCGCCGGCGGAGCTTCCCGTCGGAGCAATTACCGCAATCTGCGGTGGTCCATTTTTCGTCTACGTACTGCGTCGCGGCGGCGCCGGGCTTGAGCTATGAACGCCAACGGCCACGCGCTCGCCGTGCGCACGCATAATGTCGTGGCGGGTTACGGCACGACCGCGGTCCTTCATGACATTTCGTTCGAAGCGCCGGCCGGCGAACTGCTCGCAATAGTAGGTCCCAACGGCGCGGGCAAATCGACTTTGCTCAAGACCATCGCCGGCACGCTTGCGCCATGGCAGGGTGAAATCGAACTACTCGGGCGGCGGCTAAGCGGCTATCAGCGCCGCGCGCTGGCGCGCAGCCTGGCGGTGGTCGCGCAGGAAAATTCTGTCGCTTTCCAATTCTCGGTGTTGGAAGTGGTCTTGATGGGTCGCGCGCCTCATCTGGGTGGCTTTCACCTGGAGTCGCGCCGTGACGTTGCGATTGCCGAAGCCGCGCTGCGCCGTTTCGGATTGTTGGAGCTGGCGGGCCGGCCGCTTCAGGAATTGTCGGGCGGTGAACGGAAATGCGTTTTTTTGGCGCGCGCGCTAGCGCAGGAGCCGCGCGTGATTCTGCTTGACGAGCCCACCGCGTTTTTGGACCTGCGGCATGTAGCCGAGATTTTTGCACGCTTTCGGCAACTATGCGTTGAGCGTGCGCTTACCGTCATCGCCACGCTGCACGACCTTAATACCGCCGCGCTCTATGCCGACCGCGTGTTGCTACTCAAGGATGGAAGCGTCGTGGCTCACGGACGACCCGCGCAAGTGTTGACGGCGGAAAACCTGCGCGCCGTGTACGAAACTGACGTGTACGTCGGGCGCCATCCGCTCACCGGAGCGTTGATTGTGCTGCCCGCCCTGCCCACAGCCATCGAATGAGCCTCCGGCGGATACGAATTCGGTTGCGGACGGAAAGCTAAATTGCGTTGGTCGCGGGCACTGGTTACGCTGCCGATGATGGCATCGACGCGGCGCGGGCTCAACCTAATCTTCGACGCGGACGATACGTTGTGGGACTCCAACGTCCATTTCCTTCAGGCGGAGGTGGATTTTATAGAGGTGCTGGTCCGCGCTGGGGTCAGTGACCGCGCCTTGATCCGCGAGGCGCTGACGCGCCATGAACTCAGTATCATCGAGAGCCACGGTTACGGACGACGACCCTACGTGATGGCGCTGGAGCGTGCCATGGCGGAACTGGCCGCGGCCGCTTCGCAGCAAGCAATACGAATGGAGATCGAGCGGATCGCGACTCGCTTGTTGGATCGCCATTGCGAATTGTTGCCGGACGTCGCCGCAACCCTGGGTGAACTCAGCCAGCGTCATCGCTTGTTATTGTTCACCAAGGGCCAGCCGCAAGAGCAAATGCGCAAACTTGAACATTCGGGGCTGAGGCCGCTTTTCAGCCGGATTGGAATTCCGCTGGAAAAAAATCAAGCGGCCTACGAGTTGTTGCTGGCGCAGGCGGGACTCGATGCGGCGGACACCGTGATGATCGGCAACAGCCCCCGCTCGGATATCAATCCGGCCCTGCGGGCGGGTTTAAGTGCGGTTTATATTCCACATCCTCATACATGGGAATTGGAACAAGAGAATATCGATCCAGCGGCCGATCGCCTGATCACGCTGACTCGCTTTCGCCGTCTGCTCGAAGTATTCTAAGCTCATACGTTCGATGAGTAAGGCTAATAGCAACGCTGATTCCAGCATTCCTTCACAACGCCGCCTCGCAGTGATAGCACGCCCCAAGCCGCCGATTCCGCTGCGGCCACTGCATCGAATCTGGCGTCAGACTATCGACCGGATCGAGATTGTTGGCGTGACACTGCCGGTGCGAAATTTGCCGCCGGCGTGGGAAGGCTTGATCGCATGCCAGATCAGCGATTTCCACGTCGATCGTGACGAGGACCTCATTCGGCTCGAACGCGCGGTCGAAGTTATCAACCGGCAGCGGCCGGAGTTGGTTTTCCTGACCGGCGATTATTTCTCCGAGCCCGAAACGATGCGCCGGTATATCGACGGCTTTCAACGCGCGCTGGCTGAACTGAGGCCGGCGCGCGGTGTTTTCGCGGTGGCAGGTAACCACGATCACTGGTCCTCGTTCGCGATGATTAAAGACGCGCTATTGGCCGCGGGCGTCAACGTGCTGGCCAACCAGAATCATCGCGTTGCGTGTAACGGCGAGGAATTGGCGATTGTCGGGATTGACGACTTGTGGTCGCGTCATGCCGAACCGTCGCGCGCCTTCAGGGGTGTGCGGGTGGGCGAGTGTACCATTGTGCTGGCGCACAACCCGGATACCGCCTTCTATGCGCGCTCGCTGGGACCGGGAGTAATGC
>JBOHWM010000256.1:0-4073 GCA_050736555.1 Binataceae bacterium (SeqCode) | reverse complement strand
TAAAAAATGAACTTTTTCCATAACTTGCCGTCTACCGGGGGCATATATCTCTACTCGCGGCGCGCCAGTTAAGCAACCACGATGCCAATCTCTGGCCGCAGCTCGAGACCCGAACTGTAAAGCTGGTTTTTATAACCGCTGCGGACAGCGGAAGCAATACCTCACCTAGCTTGGTGAGGAATCTGGCACACCTACGATGTCCGCGCCTCGTGGAACCTTAAATTTGAATAACGCAGGACTAAGAGGGGCGTTGATGCGGATATCGGAGAAGTGGAGGAGCGTCGTGTTGCCGAGCGCGTCCTTAACGGTAAGATTTTCAATATTGAGCGTGCTCGGATTGATCCCCAAGTTTATTTGATTGCCACCACCCTTTGGTTTCAGGATGACTTGACGCAGCCCGCCGCTTGAAGCCGCTTCGGAGGCGTTGAAATCGCGTTCAATATTGCCCACCCCGAGCATGAAAGCGGCCAAGGGCGACGTTTTGAATGCCTCCTTGAGGGGACTTTCAACCACTTGGTCGAGCCCCGGGTCGTAGTCGTAGATAGTCTTCCCGTTGCTGACGATGGTTTCGGGCTGGCTGCCCGTAAACCGCCATCTGATGAGGCCGGGCCTTTTGTAATCAACTGTCCCGTCGCGCTTTTGGTTGATACCGCCAACCCGAATAATTTCCTCGGTAAAATTTGCACTAAATGAACTGGTAGCCTGGTAATGCCGCTGCAGGCGTTGTAGCAAACCGCGCAAGGCTGGAGACTGTTCGGTCTGGTTCACGGGCGCCATCGAGCCACCGATACTGATTTCAGGAAAACCTACCGTCAAGGCGACCAGCATAATCGCGATCAGTGCGCGGCTTGCCGCACGCACCCCGCCGTATCGAGGCGTTGTCGCGCCTGTCGCAAGATGAATCACCATTGATATAGACGAGCTTCGAAGGGTAGGGCTTCACACAATTATGAAGTATCGGCCTACGCGCCGCGCATCCGCACCTCGCGTGGCCGCGCGCCTTCGGCGGGTAACACAATTCCTTCCCGTTCCATCATTTCGACCATGCGCGCCGCGCGGTTATAGCCGATGCGAAGACGGCGCTGGATCATCGAGATCGACGCCTGGCCACTGTCAAGGACGATGCGCAGGGCATCGTCGTAAAGTTCGTCGCGGTCTCCGTCAGGGCCCGCGTTATCGCCGTTTGTTGCGGTGGTCTCGAGAATCTCCATCTGGTAATCGGGCGCACCCTGCTTGCGCAGGAAATCGCATACCCGGCGAATCTCCGCTTCGGAAACAAACGGCCCGTGCAAACGCCGCAACTTGGCCGTCCCCGGCGGCATGAACAGCATGTCTCCCGCCCCCAGCAGGCGCTCCGCCCCGATCGAATCGAGAATCGTGCGCGAGTCGACTCGCGAGGTCACCTGCAGCGAAATGCGCGCGGGCAGGTTGGCCTTGATGAGTCCGGTCAGAACGTCGACGGACGGCCGTTGTGTCGCCAGAATCAAATGAATGCCGGAGGCGCGAGCCTTTTGTGCCAGCCGCGTGATATCCCGTTCGACGGTCTTGCCTTCGCTCAGCAACAAATCCGCAAGTTCGTCGATAACGATTACGATCTTCGGGAGCTTGCGGTGTTTGACTGGAGCCGTCGATGGTTGCTGTCCGCCATTCTCTTCCTCATCCTCCGTAATCCGGTTATCGGCCTTGAGTTCGACCAGTCCGTTGGCGTTGAGCGCGCGATTATAGCCGTCGATGTTACGCACGCCCAAATCACGCATCATGCGATAGCGCGACTCCATTTCCTGCGTTGCCCACAACAGAGCCGCCGCTGCTTTTTCCGGGTCGATCACCACCGGCACCAGCAAATGCGGGATGCCCTCGTAGACCGACAATTCGAGCATCTTCGGGTCAATCAGAATGAAGCGGACATCGTCGGCCGTCGCATTGAACAGAATCGACGCGATCATGGTATGAATCGATACGGATTTGCCGGTGCCAGTGGCGCCCGCAATCAGCAGATGCGGCATCGCGGCCAGGTCGGCGGCCATCGGCCGACCGGTTATATCCTTGCCCAACGCGATCGTGAGCTGGCTGCGCGCCGCGTCAAACGCCTCCGCTTCGAGAATTTCGCGCAGATAGATTTTCTCGCGTCTGCGATTGGGCACTTCGATACCGACCACGGCCTCGCCCGGTACCGGCGCCAGAATACGAACCGTCGCCGCACGCAGGGCCATCGAAAGGTCGTCGGCCAGGTTCACGATCTGGCTGACCTTGATGCCGGAGCCGGGTTCGAGCTTGTACATAGTCACCACCGGTCCGGGCTGCACTTCGACGACATGCCCTTGCACGCCGAAATCGCCGAGCTTTTGTTCCAATAGTCGCGCGCTACGCCCCAGCTCCGCCTCATCAACCTGCGCATGTTCGAGCGGCGGTGTGTCCAGGATTGAAGCGGATGGCAGCTTGTAGGCTCCTTCCACGCGCGGCTGCGCATGGCTTGATTGCTTGAGTGAAGGCCGCTTGGGAGGCTCATTGCGCTTGACCAGCGGTGGTCGGTGTGTGACGAGGTTTTTTTCGGGCTCCGACATTTCCTCTAGCGGCGCATCGCTGGCCGGCTCCGCATTCGCATACGATACGTCCAGTGACGCTGCATTCGCGCCAGCCTCCTCCTCCGTTCGATCGTTTTGGCGCCACGCGATCGCACCTGCGAGCGTCGTGGCCAAGTCCGTCGGCGCTCGCTGAAGCATCAAGGCGAGTCCGCCAACCAGCGCCAGCAGCACCACCAGGTATCCGCCACCGAGATTGACCTCCCTAAGCAGCGCAGGCGCGATTGCAGTGCCGGCGATTCCACCGGCTGCGGCGTCTCCGATGATAAAACTCACGGCGGTGCATAGAGCGAGAATCACGATGAGTCCGCCGGCCATTTCGCGACCTAGCTGCCGCCTCTTGACCGCCGTCCATATGCGCTGCCCGAGCAGTCCGATCGCTACCGCGGCGACGTAGGATTGGTAGCCGAAACACAACGTTAGCCGGCTGGCGATGAAGGCGCCGAGCTTGCCGCCGAGATTTCTATGATAGCCGAGGTCGAAGCTCAGCAGGCTTAACAAAGCGAAGACCGCCACCGCGATCAGCATCAGTGCGCCTAACTCGCGCGCAATGCGGCCGTCGCGTCCGGGAGTGGGCGCCTCGACGACCGACACGAGCTCTATCGGCGGCGCTTTGGCCCGGCGTGCGATGGTGGCTTAGACCTCCATCACGTAAGGCACGATCAGCGGGCGTTTGCCCGTGGCGGAACCGAAGTAGTGGCGCAGCGCACGCACCATCTCAACTTTGAGGCGCGCGCCGTCACCACGCACGAACCCGTTCAGTTCGCGGACTCGATCGGCCACTTCGGCCCTCGCGTTGGCGATATGCTCGGAAATACCGTCGCCGGACACTACGCCGCGCGACAGCACTTCGGGCCCCGCAACGATTTTTCCGGTGCGCGACGAAATCGCGACGATCGCGATCACGGTGCCGTCGCGCGCGAGCGCGCGGCGTTCGCGCATCAGTTCCGGGTCGCCGAATTCGCCGCCTTCGGCCGCCACGCGTCCGGCGATCACCGGGCGTCCGCGCCGAATCTCACCGCCGGTCATGACCAGCGTGTCGCCGTCTTCGAGCAACATGCGCTTGCGAGCCGGAATACCCAATTCCGCCGCGAGCGCCAGATGGAGGCTTAGATGGCGGTACTCGCCGTGAATTGGAACGAAGTATTTGGGCCGCACCAACCGCATCATTTCGGCCAATTCGTCGCGGCAAGCATGGCCGGACACGTGCACCGGCGCGATCGCGTCGTAAATGACTTCCGCGCCACGTTTGTACAGTTGATTGACGACGCTGTTGATGGTGCGTTCGTTGCCGGGAATAAAACGCGACGACAGTACCACCACGTCATTCGGCGCGATATGCACGTACGGATGATTGTCGCCCGCCAGCTTCGACAACGCCGACATTGGCTCACCCTGGCTGCCGCTGGTGAGAAAGCAAAGCCGTTTTGATTCGAGAAACTCCGCCTCGGCGCGGTCAATATAGGTGCCTGAGGGAAAGGCCAATTGACC
>JBOHWM010000255.1:0-6546 GCA_050736555.1 Binataceae bacterium (SeqCode) | reverse complement strand
GAGCGTATGCGCTGCAGGATCAGGGTTACGACACGGTCGAAGCTAATTTGGAGCTGGGTTTCAAGGAAGACCTGCGCGACTACGGAATTGGCGCGCAAATCCTGCGCGATCTCGGGGTGGGGGAAGTCCGGCTGCTCACCAACAATCCACATAAGATCGAAAGTCTCAAACGCTACGGCGTGCGTGTGACCCGGATATCGCTGGAGGTCACGCCGCATAGTGGTAACATCGATTATCTTCGGACCAAGAAGGAAAAGCTTGGTCACCTGTTCACCAAACTCAAGGTCGTCACCTGAGAGTGCAATCGGGGTTGTCCGCGCGTATCGTGGCGGACCTTGCCTATGGGACTCAGACACATGGGCCGCGAGCTCGCGCTCAAAGCCCTTTATCAAATGGATATTCGCGGCGGCGCCTCGAACGAAGATCTGGTGCTGTTTTTCGCCTGTTTTCCAGCCGATGAACGGGTGCGCAAGTTCGCGCTTTCCCTGGTAGAGGGAGTGCGCCACGATCAAGTCAACCTCGACAAGCATTTGGCGGAGGTGCTCGAACACTGGTCAATTAGCCGCCTCTCCCGCGTCGATCACAATATTCTGCGAATGGCGCTGTATGAACTGCTTAGCGTTGAGGACGTACCGGCGCGTGTCACGATCGATGAGGCGATCGAGTTGGCCAAACGCTACGGCGATCAGGAGTCGGGCCGCTTCGTCAATGGTGTGCTCGACCATGTCGCGGGCCGCTTGCATCTGAAGGACAAGGGTGAACAAGGGAATCCTGCAAAACCTTGCTAAGCTCGCATGCTTGGCGATCGCCGCGGCGGTCCTGTGCGGATGCGGGTACCATTTCGCCGCGGCGGGCAGCGGAATTCCCTCGCAGGACAAGACGATCTACGTCGAGCGCTTCCGCAACCGTACCCGTTATACCGGCATCAATGACCAGTTCATGCTGGCGCTGAAGGACGAAATCGCCAATCACAAACGGCTGCGATTGGTGGATGAACCGAAACAGGCGGATCTAGTGCTGAGCGGCGAGATCTTCTACGTCAACGCCCTGCCGGTGACCTTCAATGCGGTCAACGAACCGACCCTCTATACCGAAACGATGTCCGCCAACGCCGACCTAGTCGATACTCACACGCATAAGACCATCTGGAGTAGCAGCGGCATTACCGCCGGCCAGAATTATGCGGTGGTGTCGCAATCGGTTGTCACCACTTCGCCGATTTTTCTGCAACAGAATCTGCGCTCCAAGGACATCGCCAACATGACGGACATCCAGGTCGCGCAAACGCAGCAGTACGCCTCTCAGCAGATGACCCTGCAGACGCTCGCGCAGAATCTATACGCCTCGATGTCCGAGGGCTTTTAGCCAAATGAGATCGAGGAGCGCTTGAGCTGAGTTCCCAATGCCCGCCGAAAATGCGCTTCAATTCGTCCGCGCCTTGAATGATCGGCTGACGTTGCCAGCGGTGATTCTGATCGCCGGCCCGCAGCCATTCCTGCGTGAATACGTGCTCGACGCGATCCGCGGCAGACTGACGCATGATGGTTATAGTTATCGCACCTACCAGGTTGGGACGGGGGTCAATTTCGCCGGACTAATCAACGAGCTTTCCGCCGCCGATCTGTTCGCGCCCAAACGTCTGTTGGCTTGCCGCGTGCTCCGCTCACATCGCGAGCGGGGTAGCGACGGCGACAGCTCTCGCGAAGACGACCAGGAGGAATCAGGCGGCCGGCGCGGGGGAAAAACGGTCGGCGACGAGGCCGGATTACTCGCGGCTCTCGACCATCTCAAGGCACCGGTGCATCTCGCCTTCTTATACGAACGAGATACCGCTCCCGCCAAAATCCGGCGCAAAGTGGAACAAAACGGAATCGTCGTCAATTGCCTGCGCCCGTTTGACAATCAGATTGCGCAATATGCGGAGACCTTCGCGCGTAGCGATGGAATCGGCATCACGTATGACGCCGCCGAGCTGCTTGCGGCGCGCCACGGCAATGATCTGAGCGCGATCGCCAATGCCATCGCGCTCGCCACCATCCGGCATGAGGGTACTCGTATCGGGGCGAGCGACCTCGGCGTGCAGGGCTCGTCGCGGGTTCCGGAGCTATTCGAATTATCAGAAAGTATGACCCGAGGTCGCCTGGGCGAAAGCATGGGCCTGTTCGATCGCGCCCTTCAAGCTGGACGTGACCCGATTGAGCTGCTCGCCGTTGAAATTATTCCGATGCTGCGCCGGATGATGGTCGCGGCGGCAATTCTCGAAAAGCGCCGGAGCATTGGCGATGTGGCGACCGCGCTGGGTTATCCGCCCACCAGCGCATTGCTGACGCGTGCGGTCGAGGGGGCACGGCGGCTGGGAGGCGAGCGTCTTGCCCGCGCTCATCGGCGTGCATGCGAACTGGACGCTAATTTCAAGATGGGCCTGTTAAAGGAGCGCGAGCAGGCGGTCGCCGGTCTGCTGATCGACTTGATGGCTTCGTGACAATCCGTCCGGATTCCCCGGATGAAAGCTTGGCGCGGGCCTTTTCCGTGTGAAGATTTCTCACACGTGTTTTGATCGAGTCGGCGGACTCCAATGATGACAGCGACAATTCGGATGCGTGGGCCCACATCGGGGGCACACATAGAAGCGCTCTGACAGTGGATCTATCTCCTTTCCACAGCCCACGCATATAATAGTGATGTCGTGCCTAGTGTGTGGTTCGCAACGGGCTTGCGTCGCCTTACCAGAGGCGCTCATCCGGACTGTGTTCCGTTTCTCGTCTGTCGCTTCAATGGATGTTGACACGTTTCACGCCCTGACCGCTTACGTCATACTTGTAATCCGCCGCTTGGTCAGCCGTTGCCCTGATGCATAAGACTCATTTAAGCGCTTTCAGCAAAAATAAGAAAGGGCTTTGATAAGTCAAGACGTACCGCAGTTGTGACCCAATCGAGTTCGCAGGTTAGCATCGATGACGTGCCTAACCCCGCAGAAGTACGCAAGCCGTGTCCTGCTGGACTGCCAAACGTGCGAGAAGACCCACCGATTCTATATCAGAGGCCCAAAGGTTTCATCTTCGTGCTCGACCGGAGATGGACGCGGGCCGATTTCGCGTGCCGTTCTTATTGCGGCTGCCGACGGCTAACCGCTTGCGGCACAAACACTCATTATCAGGAGTTAATCAGATGCAGACTTCAATCGCTGGCGCGATCGCCGGTGTGATAGGCGGCGCGGTGATGGCCGGCGCGATGACGGCGGGACGGAACGCTGGTATCGTGTCGCCGACTCTGACCGACCTTGCCAAAGCTTGGCTTGATCGAAACCTCAATGCACGCCACCGGGTCGGCGAATCTGGAACGTCGGTCCTGGAGCAGCTAAATTACATGGCGGCGTCGAGCATCTTCGGCATCGGTTACGCCCATGCGCGCCGCTATTTCGATCGTTTTGCCCCCGCGGCCGCCGGCGCCATCTTCGGTGGAGGCCTGTACGCGCTCAACCTTGGCGGGATAGCGTCGTTGATAGGCCTCACTCATGGCGAACGAAATTACACGCCGCAGGTCACGTCGCGGCGGCTCGGCATGCACATCCTTTACGGGGTGGTGACGGCAGTGGTTGCGGATCGCCTGATGCAGGCGAGCGGTCAGCCCTGACCTTCAGGCGCGGCGGGCGCTGCCGCCGTTGCCTCGTGTGCGCGATGGAACCGGCGTGAGAGGCGTGCGACCTTGCGCGCCGCAGTATTGCGTTTGAGCGTGCCTTTGCTGGCCGCCTTGAACAACACCTTCATCGCGATCTTCAATTGCTCGCGCGCGATAGTAGCGTCTTTGCCCTCGATAGCCTCGAGTGCGGATTTAGCGGCGGTACGCGCGCGTGTTTTGATTGCGCGATTACGTTCACGACGTTTCAGGCTTTGACGGTGGCGCTTTTGGGCTGACGGATGGACGGGAATATGTGGCATAACCAGACTTAGCTAGCAGTGGCGGCGGCGCCGGTCAATACGGACCTTGCGCGCGGTGGGACAGACTGCTCTGTTTGAACGTCACCCGGTTGCGTCTTTGTTGAAGCGGATCAACGATTAAGCGGCTTGCAATTCTACCGGGGAGAAGTGTGATGGGACTCAGCGATCTGATCAAGGACAAAGCCAAAGAGGCTCTCGATGAGGCCGAAGGCAACATTCAGAAAAAGGTTGACGAGGTCATTGAGCAGGAAAAGCAGGCGCTCGGCCAAAAACTTAACGATTTGACTGGCACGACCGATACCGCCGGCACGAAAGATGCCGCGGCTCAAACTCAAGACGACGCCAACAACAGCGACGACTCTTCCGGCAACCCCGAGAAGTGAGTCGGCTTCAAGGGTGGCGCGCGCCTATTTGCGTTTGGCCTCTTGCCAGACCGATTCGACTTGCTCGCCCGAAAGCTGCGCGAGTTCGAGGCCGCGCTCCGCGGCGATCTGTTCGACGGCGCCGAACCGGATGACGAACTTGTCGCATGCGCGCCGTAACGTTTCCTCGGCGTCATGGCCGACGAAACGAGGCGCGTTCGCGAGCGCCAGCATCGTATCGCCGAGTTCAGCCGCGACGGCGCTTTCGTCTCCACGGGCGAGCGCTTCCTCGGTCTCGGCTAATTCCTCGCGCACCTTGGCTAGCACCGCCTGCAGATTGGGCCAGTCCATACCAGCCTGGCGCGCACGCACGCCGATCTTTTCCGCGCGCATTAGCGCCGGCAAGGCACGCGCGATACCGTCGAGCGCGGAGGTTTTGCCCGCCTCCCGCCGTTCCTGCGCTTTGATTCTGCGCCAGTTCTCGATGACTTCGCCGACGCTTTCAGCCTTTGTATCGCTGTATACATGCGGATGGCGGCGAATCAGTTTGTCGCTTGCCGCTGAAATCATCGCGGTGATGCTGAAACGCCGCGATTCCTGCGCGATGAGTGCGATGAACAAAATCTGTGAGAGCAGATCGCCGAGTTCATCAGCCAACGCATGAGCGTTGCCGCTCGCGATTTCGTCGAGCGCTTCGTAAGCCTCTTCGATCAAGTGCCGTGAAAGACTTTCTATCGTCTGTTCACGATCCCACGGACATCGAACGCGCAATTCGCGGACAATTCCCAGCAAGCGAGTGAATTGTACGGCTACGTCGTGATTATAGTGGTCCATGATTTTTTTAAGTACCTCGCGGACTCGTATTTCTGAGACGCGGCTCGCGGACTCGTTCGCTTGGCTCCTCTTCGCTCCGCCTCACGTGCTCGCGTCGCTTCCGGCTCCGCTTTGAGCACATCGGGGCCGACGCGCCGTGAGCCGCGCCATCAAGATCAAAGTCACGCCGGGATAACGGCCTGAAGGACCCTGTTGATCAGAAATTCGGAGAGGTCGCGGACGCCGTCGGCGGTGACCTCGTGGCCGCAATCGTACTCGCGAGAGGTGACCGGCACCTTGAGCTTGCGCAGGAGTTCGACCGATTTGCGCGCACGCGCCACCGGCAGCATCTCGTCGGCGCGGCCATGCTGAACCAGGGTGGGCAGTTGTTCGAGCGCCGCCGGATTATTTACATGCTCCGCGAGCCGTTCCGGGAAAGCCGTCGAGATGCCAATCAGAGCCGCGAATTTCTCCGGATGGCGCATCGCCAAGCTGTAGGCCATCATGCCGCCTTGGCTGAAGCCGCACAGGATCAGTTTGCGGCGATCGGCGGGATAGCGATGGCATGCCACCGCGATAAAATCTTCGACCTCCGTTACGGCCGCATCGACCTTTTCCTCGTCGGGTTGCGAGCCTGGCCGCATCTGATACCAGCCATAGCCGTTGATGGCGCCGATTTCGACCTCGACCGGCCCTTGCGGGCAGATAACGAGGCATTGCCCGCCGGCGATAAAGGGCGCCAGCCCCTGCAGGTCCATCGCATTCGAACCCCATCCGTGCATCGCAAAGATTGTCGCAAAGGGGCCCTCACCGGCCGGTTCATAGATGGTATGAACGAGTTTCATCCGCTCTCTCCTTGGCGCGCTAACCGCGATGGATCATAACGCGATGCGTCAGCCGGCCGCCAGTTGCTTGGAGGATTAATCATTGCGCGCCGCTCGGCTATGTTAGCTGTCGCGCTTTATCATCAGACGTGGGTCAAGCCCGTGAACTAAACGGGAATTCCGCAAGGGGACAACGGAGACGAAGCGAAAGTCGGCGGCTATTCACGCGACGATGGTCCTGATCGCAATCACGGCGATGCTCGCGCCAGTCGTGACAGCGCATGCGCAAACCGCAATTCGCGCGAGCGCGTGGGCGAGTGGGCGAGTGCCGGGCGTCGCCGCCGGGCTCCTGATCACCGCGCTGGTCGCCTATGGGGTTTTTCTTTGCCTGCGGCCGATGATCGCCGCGCGCGATCGCGCCTTGCCCAAGGCGGTTCTCTTATTGGCCGCGCTTTGGATCGCAAAAACTCTTGCGCTGCTGGCGTTTCACGGCTTTCAGACCGACGTTGGCACCTACGAAGCATGGGCGATTCAAATCGCCAACGCGGGGCCGGCCCACCTCTATCGCCCCGGCTATTTCATCGACTATCCGCCCGGATATCTATATCC
>JBOHWM010000254.1:0-2905 GCA_050736555.1 Binataceae bacterium (SeqCode) | reverse complement strand
GCACGAGTCCGGCGACTGCGGAGGGATGATTTCGCGCGAACGCTTGCACGTAAAGTCCGCCGATCGAGTGACCCACGAGGATAAACGGCCCGGATAAGTGATGTGCGCGCAGTTGCGCGAGGAGATTATCCGCGACATTCGCGGCGAGCACTCGTTTACTCGAAGACTGCGGCGGACTCCGCCCTACCCCGGCGCGATCGTAAGTCACCACGGTGAAGCAACGTGCAAGGGGCGGAACGACCTTACGCCAGCTTCGCTGTGTTTCCCCCAGACCGGATTCAAAAACCACAACGGGTCCGCGCCCGGCAATCCGCATAGCCAACGGCGGCAAGGAACTGGCCGACGCCGACTCAATCAGGAACCCAAGCAATGCCAGCGCCGTTCCGAATGCACCTAGAAGGCGCCATTTCCGGAATGAGAGGCGGCACCGCTCGTTCATCGCCAGCAACGAATTCTGGCCGCGCGTATTGGAACCGCTATGCTCAGGAGGCGCAAATGGCGGCGAGGCTCGAAATTGCCACACCGCGCCGGCCTTGGCGGATATCGTTGCGATCAAAGCCGTTGGTGCAATAGCCGAGCGAAATCCCGGTAGCCGGATCCGCCCATCCGATTTGCCCGCCCGCTCCGCCATGCCCAAACGCGTAGGGAGAATTGGTCTTGCCGAAACCGCGAAAGTTTGCAAAGCCGTCGTCGCCGGCCACTACCACGCCCAGCGCACGGTTGCACTTGTACTTAAAAATTGGATCGGTGTAATCGCCTGAACGGACACGCAACGCCTCGCTGAGAACGCCGGGCCGCCAAATCGGCTTGCCATTATCAACCGGCGGATTATGCAACAGCCCCTGGTAAAAAAGCGCAAGGTCGCCGGCGGTCATGATACCGCCACCGCCCGGCACACCTGATTCACGCACGACGGGGGCGTTGAAGCCGAGAATCAGTTCCTCGACAACTTCCGTCGGCGGCATCGGCGGAATTCCCATCTTGCGCAACTCTTCTTCGGTCAGCGCCGTGCCGGTGTAAATGATGTCGGCGACGCGATTGTGCTCGGCGGGTGGAATGCCAGCGCGCAGTTCGGATAACCCGAGCGGCAGCGCGATACGCTCGTGCACGAAGCGGCGAAAATCCATCCCGCCGCGGCGATCGATGATCTCCGCCAGCACCCAGAAGCCCGAAGTCGGATGATAAATAAAGCGTTCGCCGACCGGGAACTCCAGCCGCCAACTCTTAAAGCGCTCGAGCCGCTTGCCGTGATCGAGCCAGTCACGCTGCGCATAAGGCGCGTTCGGAAACCCGCCGACATGCAGCAGCAGTTGTTCGACCGTGATCGTCTCTTTGCCGTTGCTGCCGAATTCGGGCACAATTGAGGCCGCGCGTTCGTTGATGTCCAGCTTGCCATCACCCATCAGGATCCAAATCGCCGAGGAGATGATCGCCTTGGTGCACGAGAACACGCAATAAAGCGTTTCGTCGGTGGCGGGCCGATCAGAGCCGCCCTGAACCGCATGCCCGAAGGTTTTCATCGCGCCGATTTTACCTTCACGCGCTATCGCGATTTGGCATGAAGGCAGCAACCCTTCTTCCACTTCGCGCGCCGCGCGCTTGAGCAACTCATCGACCTTCGCGGGCTCGAGTCCGACCTGACGTGGATCTTCAGCGATCAGATGCGGTGCTGGCATGAATTATCTCCTGTCCACCACTTCCCGGATGAGGACGCGACGTTCTCTTGGTTCGCCACTTTCCTGCCGCAGTGAGAACACACAAACGGCACGCTCTGAGCGAGTTGTGCGATCCAAATCGCGGGCGGGGCCTTGGACTGAAACCCAGCCGGCGCGGCCGGGAATGGTGCGACGAATAACCTCGCATGACGGCAATTCCGCGGCTCCAAACCTTTGCGCCACTTGCTCCATCCGCACAAAGCTGGCGCCACGCTCCGATAGTGAACGTATTAGCTTCGCGAAATGGTCGAACTGGCCGATTCCTTCGGTTTCGGCATGAATCGTATGCACATTCAGGACGTCTTCGCGAAAACGCTCCGAATAGAATTGCACCGAACTGGGGCCGTCCGGAACTTCTCGCGTGCCGAGCACTTCATCCAAGGTGGGCAGCGTGGTCGGAATTTCCGGGGTGAGGAGCGCGCGTCCCTCAACCACGCATCGGTAGGGGCAGATTCCGCGCGTGTTGCTCTGATAATTCAGCCGCATTTGGTCGAGCATTGCCAGCGCCGCCGCCGAAACGCGCCATCCGGGAGCGGCGAAAGCGCGCCCACGCTCGCCCATGATCGCTCGATACGCTTCAAAAGCCTCTTCAAGCTCGACGTGCGCGCCTTCCTCGCCCAGCTTATCTATACCGTCCTGCCAGCGCACATGGTCGTAACCGTGCACGCCGACTTCAAAGCCCTGCCGGCGCAGGCCGCGAATTATTTCGGGAAAGGCCAGCGCGACTGGGCGCGACGGCAATAGCGTGCCGGACAGCACGGTGCGCCAGCCATACATCGAGATCGCACCGGTACGCCGCATTTTGCTGATAAAGCCGGGCCTCAGCACCCGTATCAGCGCGAGCCCGGAATTATCCGCTCCCATCGCGATGAAGAAAGTCGCGTTGACGTCCGCCTGATCGAGCAGGCGCGCCAAACGCGGCACCCCGACGCGAAGCCCGTCATGGGTATCAACGTCAATTTTGAGTACGATTTCCACGCCCGCGATTTAAGCCTCGGCTTGTTTGCGGAACCATTCCATCGAAAGCCTGGTGCCTTCGCGCAAGGATACCTTGGGCTCGACGCCGAGTAAGCGACGCATCTTGGTGTTGTCGGGCACGCGGCGTGGAATATCCTCGTAGCTGTTGCCGTATACCTGCTCCTGCGTGACGAACTTGATACGCGATTTGGCCGGACCGTACAGCTCCAGCA
>JBOHWM010000253.1:0-8021 GCA_050736555.1 Binataceae bacterium (SeqCode) | reverse complement strand
CTCGAATTGCCGCACCTCGTCCGGCTCGCCCGAATAAACCGCCAGCGCGGTAGTCTCCTGTCCAATAAAAGCGCTGTGCGGCTTGCCTGTGGGATTCATACCGTAGTCGTTGGGAAATCGGATTTGCTCGCCGGCATGATTGCAGTAGCCACCTTCGAGAATGTAGACATGCTCTTCCGAGCGCGCGACCGCGACCAACTTTATCAGCTTGCCTTCAGGCGGACTGAACTTGACGATAAAAGCGATCCCCTGCCCGTCGGCGCGACGATCGCTCAGCACCTTGAGATGGACGAGTTCATGGCCATCATGCACTGAGTCCGCTCCATAAAGAGGACTGCCGGGAGTCCATGGCTGCCACGCGGTCTTGCCCAGAATCGATTTCATGATTGTTTCTCCATTTTCGAATCCACTGAACTGGCGCTGGATCCTTCTGACACACTTGAGTGACGATATCGCCAAGGACCAATCATGTCAATCCATATATCAGCATTCGCTGATGAATATCTGAGGCACTGGGAACGGCGGCTTCTAAAGGGCGGCTTTCGCCATAAAGGTCGCGGCTTGCGCGATGAATTCACGCTCACTTGGATAGCGGCCGAGGTCGAGAATGAAGTACGTGGCGCCGGCGTCACGTTCGGCTTCAATCCGCGCTCTGGCCGTCCCCGGATCATCAAGCTTCATCAGGCGCCTAACGATAACCTCGGGTTCGCCGCGTCCACGTTCGCGGGCTTTTTGTTGTAGCGTCTTTACTACTGGCGCGAGCTTCTCGGCGGAGAGCATCGGATGCCAGCCTTCACCAAATTCCAGCGCCCGCCCGAGCGCACGGTCACCATTGCCGCCGACCCAGATTGGCGGACGTTGCGGCCTGGGCAAAAACATGAAAGCGGGAAAGCTCAGTTCAGGCCCACTGTAGGCTTCGGCCTCATGGGCGAATAGATGATTGATGACGCGCAGCGTCTCATCCGTGATACGTCCACGTTTGTGGCGGTCGACGCCGAGCACCTGGAATTCATGCTTCATCCATCCGACCCCGACACCAAGGATCATGCGTTCCCCGGACAGCTCCTGGATGGTCGCGATCTGTTTGGCGGTCAGCACCGCCGGGCGATAGGGCAGCACCAGCACCGAAATGCCCAGCCGTATGCGGGTAGTCGTACCAGCCAGATAAGCGAGCGTCGTTAAGACCTCGAGATAACGGCCACCGGAACCTTCGATATCGTCCGGTGCGATGCACAAATGATCGGAGACGAATAGCGCGTCGAAACCGAGGTCTTCAGCCGCGTGCGCGCAGGCCTTGATCGTGGCGCGCGTCGATTGTGGTCCCATGTTGCGAATGGCGACTCCGTATTTCATGACGCTCCCTCCCAAAGCTCGAAGCTATAAGCAAATCGAGCTAATTTTACTTTGAACACACCTCGCAGGCTCGTAATTCTGAACGCGGCTCGCGGGCTCGCCTGCTCGTTTCGCTTCACTCCACAACGTTGACCAGCCCATTCGCCTATCAATGGCGAGCGCGCTTCGCCGGACGGCTACGCTAGCATGGCGCCGCGATTCATCCGGCATCGCGCGGCGCCCGGATTGCGCGGTATCCGATGAGCGGCTTTGATAGGGCTTCCAGGAGGAATCGTGGGCCGTCCATCAACCAAAGAGCGCAAGCCGTACAACTTGGATTCGATCGTCGATGTGGCAGTACGGGTTTTTTTGCGCCACGGCTACGACGCGGCGTCGCTGGAGCGCGTGGCCGAAGCGGCCGGCATCACCAAATCAAGCATCTACTACCACGTTGCGGGCAAAGAGGATCTTCTCGCGCGCGCGCTCGGACGCGCCCTCGACGCCCTGTTCGCGGTGATGGACGAGCCGCCGGCGCGTGAAGGCGATGCCCTGGCACGGTTGCAATACGTCGTCCGTCGCACCGTCGAAGTGACCACCGAACGCCTGCCCGAAGTCGCATTACTACTGCGCGTGCGCGGCAACACTCAGACCGAACGCGATGCGCTCAGGCGGCGGCGCGATTTCGACCGTAAGGTTGCGCAGATCATGACCGAAGCGCAGGCCCGTCATCAATTACGCTCGGATATCGATGCTCGTCTGGCTACGCGGATGGTTTTTGGCATGCTTAACTCGATCACTGAATGGTATCGGCCCGGCGGCCGTCTGGATGCCGCTGAAATCGCACAGGCGGCGATACGGATCGCATTCGAGGGTCTTAAATAATTGCGGCGGCGCGATTGAAGAAGGCCGCGCCAGGGAAGCTCTGTGCAAGTTTGTTCTGTTATTCCAAGCGCGGCGAAGAATCCCGGATTCTGTTGCTTTTCTGAGGTTTTTTCCGAGATTCTTCACTGATTTTCGAACGCGCCTCGCAGACTCGTTCGCTCGCTTTGCCTTCGGCTGCGCTAATGGCAGGCTCCATTCAGAATGACAAATGCGGCTTGTGAGGAGGTTCTCGAGCGGGCGATAATCAGGCAGGGCGCCGATCATTTTTTATCCGATTGACACGCAGTGCGAATGCCACTAGATTTATGTTATACGAACCGAACATTCGGTTGGTTTAGGGCCGTCTTTCGGATAGCACGAGGTATTATCCATGAGCACGATAATAACGTCTGGCCAAGCTGACTTGAACGAGCACCAAAATGGCGCCAGTCTGACGGAGTTGGTGGCGCCGACGGAATTGGCACCGCCGGTTGTCCCTCCCAATATTTTCCCTATCGAATGGAAGTTGGAAACGCCTAAACTCGCGGAAATCTATGATCGCGCCAAACGCGAGGGTTTCAACCCCGCTGACATTCCTTGGGACGCTCTGGATCCAAGCGCTTTCTCGGCTGAGCAGCGCGTCGCGATGATGTATTGGTGGGCGTTGCTGGCGAATTTTGACGCCTCAGGTCCAGCGGTATTCGCGCGCGCGATGATTCGTGCGTTCGAAATGCATGAGGAAGATCCCGTGCGGAAATGTTTCTTCTCGATTACGCGGGATGAAACCAATCACGAGGAATGCTGCCAGCGCGTCATCCAACTGCTGGTTCCGGACGGACCGTTGGGCTTCCAGCCGCGGAGCGAGCTTGAGCGTGCGGCGATCAACAACATTCAATGGCTCTATCACAATGGCGGCCGCTATTGGTCGGGATTTAACCGCGCGGTTGACCGCTACCCCTTGGCGGTGTTGTTCACCTCTTTCATGCTGGGCGAGGTGGCCTCGTCGAGCCTTTTCCACGGCATGTCGCGCGCTACCCGGCATCCAGTGTTCGAGCGTATTTTCCGTAGTATCGGCCGCGACGAATCGCGCCATCTGCAAATCTGCATTACGTTGTTGGAAAAGGAATGGCCGGGGTTGAACGACGAGTATCGCGCCTTCGTGACCAAGCAGTTGCGCGCCGGCTTCGTGTTTCTCTCGATGGTGTTGTGGGAACCGCCGACGCATCAGTTCTGGCAATTGCCCGAATACTTCTTGAACAATCATCGTGTGCTGTTGAATATTGCGCGTGACGCCGGCTTGGGCCTGCTCAGCACGAGTGAGCAGGAGGACAATTGGCGGCTTGCAATCGCACGCGTGCGTAAGCTGCTGGAGCGATGGAATATTGAATTTCCGGCTATCCCGGAACTCAATATCGACGGCATCGACGTGGGCGATATCAGCGAAGCCGATATTATTCCGGTCTTTTGAAGCACTGCCGGAACTGACCACGCTCGCCGCGGTCGGAGGGGTTCGTCATGAATGTCGGGCTTTCGATTAACGACAATGTCGCTGAAATCGCGATTAATCGCCCGGACAAGATGAATGCGCTTGATACCGCCAGCGTGCATGAGTTGCGCGAGCATTTGCGTCAGGCCGCCATGGCGGGTGTGCGCGCGCTGCTGATTCGCGGTGAGGGACCGGGATTTTGCGCTGGACGCGATCTGAGCGAAGCGGACCCTGGCAATGAAGACGCGGAGTCTATTCTGTACGAAATCTTTAATCCCTTGATCAATGAAACCGTCGATTTTCCCGCACCCAGTTTCGCGGCAGTGCATGGGCCGTGTCTCGGCGCCGGGCTGGGACTGGCGCTTGCCTGTGACGTCGTCTATATCGCCGAAGATGCGAAGATCGGATCGCCTTTCGCTCGGATCGGCGCGGTGCTCGATTCGGGCGGTCATACATTTTTTGTCGATCGCCTCGGCACTCATCGCGCGCTCGAACTGATTTACACCGGGCGGCTGTTAAGCGGGGCAGAGGCGGCGCGGTTGGGCCTGGTGAATCAAGCCTTTCCCCGCGACACGGTTTTAACTGAGACGCGCAAGGTCGCGCTTCAGGTCGCGCAAGGTCCCACGGCGGCCTTTATGGAATCGAAGCGCTTAATACGCCGTATGGACGAGGAAGCACTGGGATTAAGCGACGTTCTGCGTTACGAGGCGCGCGCGCAGGGTGTCGCCGGACGCACCGCCGACTATCGCGAAGGCGTCGCGGCATTCCGACAAAAGCGCGCCCCGCGCTTCAGCGGCCGCTGATCGGACGTTTGCTTCCCGCCCGCACCGTTCTTCGCTTTGTCCCAACATTGTTGAGGTGAAGATCGAATTGCGGAAGCGATTGCGCGGCGAGTCGGCGTGCCGCTTCGCCAATCGAGCCAGCGCGATGCCACCGGCTGTATTCCTCGGGCGTCAAGCCACGTGCGGCTTCGAGTGCGACTGACAGCGCCGCTACCACGAACACCTGCGCGATCACGCTGATACGGGGCGCCAGGCCCAAAACGCCGCCCTCCTGAGTGACAGGTGCGCGCAAGACCAGGTGCGCCAATCGTGCCAGCGCGGATTTGCCGTCGCCAGTGATGGCAATCACCGGCGCTCCATGTTCGATGATGGCTTCGGCGGTGGCGCATAACTCAGCGGTTGAGCCGCTGTTTGAAATCGCGATCACGATGTCGCGTGGATGTATTTGGCCCAAGCTGCCATGCAACGTTTCGGTCGCGTGCAAGAAGGTCGCCATGGTGCCGACGGAACAAAACAGGCTCGCGGCATAGCGGGCGACGTGCTCGCATTTACCCACGCCGGTCACGTGGAGACGTCCGCCGCGCCCTTGCGCCGCGCAAATCAACTCCGCCGCTTCGGCGATGCGGCCGACTTCCAATGTCTGTCGCAGCTTCGTCATTTCGGTCAGGCAGGTGTCGAGGAAGCGTCCGGCTTCGCTGATTGGCACCGTCGCGCTAGTGCCACTGGCGGCCATACGTCTGGGTTGAGAGGACGGCGGCAATGCGCCACCGTAGAGTGAAAGGATTTCGTCGCGTAATTCGAAGCCGGAGGGAAACGCACCCAGGCGAGTGACGCAAACCGCGCCCGCCGCATTGCCCAGCCGCGCAATGGCGGGCCAATCAAGGCCCCAACGCAATCCTGCGAGCATTCCGCCGAGAAAAGCGTCACCCGCGCCGGTCGAATCAGTTTGTTTCACTTTGAACGCTGGTGCGCGCAGCGACACCGCTCGGGTCGAAACTGCGCAACCGTTGGCACCTTCCGTGATAACGACCGCGCGGCTGCCATAGCGCCGCCGGATAGTTTCCGCGGCTTTCAAAGGCTCTTCGATTCCGGCTAACTCGCGCGCCGCCGCCTTCGAGGGTTTCAGGACCGTCGCGAGTTTGAGCGCGCGCTCCAGCGCCATGTGGTTGCCCAGAGATGCGCATGCGTCGGCGGGCGGTACATCAACGTCCAGCACGGTCGGTATCGAACGTTTGCGTGCGAAAGACAGTAACTCGACTACAGTGAGCAGCGGGAGTTGGGAAATTTCCGTGGTTATCCAATGGGCGCGGCGGATAAAGGCCGCATGACGGCTACGGATATCCCCAGGGCGCAACTCCGCGGTTGCCCCACGTACCATATAAATGGCGCGATTACCCTCGGCGTCGACGAAGATGTCGGCGTGGGAACTGGCGCTGCCGTCCAGCGTCAAATGATGGCGGATACCGAGGCGATTCATCCCGTTTCTGAGAATCTCGCCGTGATGATCGTCTCCCATCCTGCCGAAAATGCCGGTTTCCAGGCCCAGCACCCGCGCCCATCCCAGATGGTTGAGGACGCAGCCGCCGAGCGCCGCTTGTTCGTGTATTTCGCGCGCCTGTTCGCCGTCGAGCAGGATCTTTTCGTCAGGCCGTATAATGCGCGGGGTGCGATGGAACAAGTCCACCACCATACTGCCGCATCCGATGACGTCGAGCTTTTCCTCAACCATCCCGGCGTGCCCGAAGCAGCCGCGGCGCCGGCCATTCGCTCAGCCATTCAGGTTCCAGGCGCGCGGCGGCGCGGCGGCGAATATCCTTGAACCGGCGCAGGAACTCGCGGCGCTCGCTCTCCGTCAACGACGGTGTGCCAAGCGCTACGGCGTCGCTGGTGCATACGCCCATTTCGCTCAAGGCGGCCTTGAGGCAAGCAACGGTTGGCCGATACGGCTTGGAACGCATGAACTCGCAGGCGGCACGGAAGTCATCCATGATCGCCCCGTAGCGTTCCATCAGCGAGCTTTGACGGGTACGGCATACCTGCCACGCCCGTTGCCATTCGCGCGGCATCACGTTCGCAGCGCCGGCCACCACACCATCGGGCATTGCGTTCTGCGTCAGGTAGCGGTTCCAGTAATGGCGCATATGGCCGGACCAGCCTTCCGGCGGTGCAAAGAGGTCGAAGATAAGATAGGCGTTGCCCGGATAGATGCCGAACTCACCGCTGCGCTTGAAATGAGATGCCGCGCGTGTGTAGTTGCCCAACACCGTTTTGCCCGCGGTCACCTTGATACCACGCACATAGTCGCGGCGGCTCATCGTCTTGACGTCCCGCGTATGCAGATGAGGTGGTTTGCCCGCCGCCGCTATCTCGGCGTTGTCATATAGGAACAGCGGCAGGTGACGGCCGCGATGCGTGAACCAATCCCCGACTTCGCGCACGACGAAGTCGGCCGGATCTTGAACGTCGCTGATAGAGAGCGGCGCAACTACCGCCGCGTCGGCATTGATGTCGAGCGCGTGGTCAAGATTTTCCAGGGTCTCTGCGCGGGTAGACGCGGTAATTCCGACCCATGCCTCCACCGCGCGGCCGTGGTGGGAATTGCGCCGGCATTCTTCGACCGCGATACGTGCGGCCAGTTGACGACGCGGATTGTCGAGCTTGTTCCATTCGCCGGTGGTTCCCGCCGCAAAAATTATATCGGCGCCGGTGCCTTCCTGGATGGCGTAGTTCACTACCGCACGCTGCTCGTCCGGCAATAGGCGGCCGTTGCGGTCAAGGATGGTGACGATCGGAACTGAGAGTCCTCGCCGCACCGCCGGCCGCGCAATCGCTGATCGGCGAATGCGGGCTGAAGTCGCGGCCAGCAAGCTGCGCGCGGTCATTCCGCGCGTCTCCCGACAGTTGAAGGCGGCCTCGGATTAGAGCAGCCCGAGACCGACACGAGTGTTGAATGTGTAAATCCCATTGCGGTTGTATGTGTAGTTAATGATCATTGCCTCAATACGCAAACGGTACTGGCTGTCGCTAAGGGCGTTCACCGGCGAATTGCGCGACCATAGCCCTTTCTTGCAGCCGTCGATCACGAGCTTGTCGACCGCCGCCACCCCCGAGCGTTGATCGATGATCAATTCCTTTAGTTGGCCGCCGGAATTCATCACCGCGGTCAGCACGACCGGGCGCAGATTGTCGGGCATCGCCCCGTGCGCGATTCGTTTGGGCTCCAGGTCCTGTATCGCGATCAATGTTTGATTGGCCAGCCGATGGGCGAATTCCGGGTACTGCCGCGCCTTGGCGTTGAGCAAAACAGCTTCGCCGGGCGGCCGTTTCGTGTCGGTATAGAGCAGCGACGCTGGATGCGAAAGGAACAGGCGATTGATATTGCTCTGCGCGTTGCTGGACGGAGCAGCGGTATTAAGCAGCGGGGCTGACGCGTTTTGAATCAACTGATTCTCTTGGCGAATCCGCGCGATGGAATTACTCGACGAGAGCGCCGATAGATCGGTTATCACGTGTGGTGAGGTGGAGCTCACCGGCGCCGTTTTCACGCTTGGCGTTAGTGG
>JBOHWM010000252.1:0-4716 GCA_050736555.1 Binataceae bacterium (SeqCode) | reverse complement strand
GTCTATGGCGTAACCGATATCGACAAAATGGCGGGTCCGAGTGAAGTGGTCGTAATCGCCGATAATGGCGCGCGCCCAGAATGGGTTGCGGCTGACCTTATCGCGCAGGCCGAACATGGTTCCGGCGACGAGGCCGCGATTTTGCTGACCCCGCTACGCGAAACGGCGCTCAGCGTGGCGGCATCATTGGAGCAGGCGCTGGAACGTCTTGTGCGAGCCGATGCGGTAAGCCGCGCGCTTGAACGACGTGGCGCCGCAATTGTGGTGCGCGATTTGCCGCAGGCGTTCGAGATTGCCAATCGGATTGCACCGGAGCATTTGGAGCTCAACCTGCGCCATCCGGCGCAATGGCTCAAGCATGTGCGTGCCGCGGGCGCGGTGTTCCTGGGCGCGAGCAGCCCGGCGCCACTGGGCGATTATCTTGCGGGTCCCAACCATGTTCTGCCTACGGGCGGCGCCGCTCGGTTCGCCTCGCCTTTGGGCGCATACGATTTCCTTAAACGAACCAGTATAATCGGGGCGTCAGCCGGAGCCGTGCGACAGCTAGGTCCCAGCGTCGCGCGCCTGGCTCGGATGGAAGGATTCGAGGGGCATGCCCGTGCGGTCGAACTGAGATACCGCAAGCCCGTGGCTGCCTGCGCAGGCAAGCATGGAAAATAAGGACAAGCCGCGTACCACCCTTCGCGTCGCGGATAACGATGCGCACGACCTCGCCCGGAACTCACGCGATCATGCGCCGCGGCATGCCGAGGTCGAGCGCAAGACGCGCGAAACCACGGTCAACGTCCGGCTGAAGCTCGACGGTAATGGTTCAAGCCGAATCAATACCGGCGTGCCCTTTCTCGATCATATGCTGGAGAGCTTCGCGCGCCACGGCTTCTTCGAACTGACGGTTGAGGCCAGTGGCGATCTGCATATCGACGACCATCATACGGTGGAGGACGTCGGCATCGTGCTCGGGCGCGCGTTTCGCGTCGCCCTGGGTGAGCGCGCGGGAATACGCCGTTTCGGCGAAGCGACGGTGCCGCTCGACGAAGCCCTGTGCACCGCGGTGGTGGATATCAGCGGGCGTCCATATCTGGCCTACAAGCTACCGATCAAGCAAGAACGCGTTGGCACGTTTCAAACCGTGCTGGTGCATGATTTCATGAAGGCGCTGAGCGACGAAGTTGGCATGAACCTCCATCTGCGTCTCCACGGAGGCCGCAACCCTCATCATATTATTGAGGCGGCTTTCAAATCCCTGGCGCGAGCGATGGATCACGCGACCGCGGTCGAATCGCGCCTCACGGGTGCGCTCTCCACCAAGGGTACACTTACTTAGCGTGGATCTATTCGGGCGCTTTACCGTTATACCGGCGATCGACCTTAAGGGCGGCAGGGTCGTGCGGCTACTGCGCGGCGAGATGTCGCGGGTCACGGTTTATGGCGAAGCTCCGGTCGAAGCCGCGCGGCAATTCGAACGTGAAGGCGCCGAACTGATTCATATAGTCGATTTGGACGGTGCCGCGGCCGGCTCACCGCGCAACCTCGAAGCGATCCGGGCAATTCGTGAGACGGTGAAATGCCATCTGGACGTCAGCGGGGGCTTGCGCACGATGGAATCGATAGTTGCAGTCAGGGCCGCGGGCGCCGATATCATTTCGCTGGGTTCGGCGGCTTTTTTGAACCCTGCGCTGTTGACAGAGGCATGCCGCATGATGCCCGGCCAGGTTTTTGGTTCCGTCGACGCCCGCGATGGCCGTTTGGCTATCAAAGGATGGCTCGAAACCAGCGCGCTTACCGTGAGTGAGGCTGCCGCGCGCTTCAAACAAGCCGCAGTGGCCGCGATTACACTTACCGACATTGCGCGCGACGGCACCGAGACGGGTGCTAACGTAGCGATGTTCACCCAAATCGCTCGCCAGCACGCTATTCCCGTGATTGCGTCGGGCGGCGTGGCCACGCTCGACGATGTTCGCGCGCTGTCACAGTCGTTCAGTGACGGTGTTGTCGGCGCGATCAGTGGACGCGCGCTCTACGAAGGCCGCTTTTCCTTGGCGGAGGCAATCGCCGCCGCGAGCTAGTCTGAGGGCAGCCTCTAAATCTTCAGCTTGACTGTGGGATTGGCGCACGATCGCGGTAGGCGCCCGGCGAACCCGTCGAGCAGATTATCGACCGCCAACTCCGCCATTTTGAGCCTGGTCGCATGGCTGGCGCTGCCGATATGTGGCGTGATGATGACGTTGGCCATTTGCAGGAGCGGATCGTCCGGCGCGATGGGTTCGTACTCGGTTACGTCCAGTCCCGCGCCAGCCAGTCTTCCCGATTTGAGCGCGTGGGCCAGCGCTTCTTGGTCGACAATCGCGCCACGTGCGGTATTTATCAGGATTGCCCGGGGCTTCATCGAAGCGAACTCGCGCGAGCCGATCAGGTGATGGGTAGTCGCCGTTAACGGGACATGGAGCGAAATGAAGTCGGATTCCCGCAACAGCCGGTCCATCGTAACCGGCTCCGCTTGCGTCATCGCGACGTCATTTTCGGAAATGTCAGGGCCTGAAGCTTGAGTGGAAACGTGGGCGGGGTTGTTGACGTACAGCACGCGCATGCTGAAGCCGCCGGCGCGGCGCGCTGTGGCCCGTCCGATCGCGCCCCATCCGACAATACCGAGCGTCGCGCCGTGAACATCATGGCCCAGCATTACGCGCGGCCCCCAGGTGCGCCAACGTCCCGCGTGCACATAGCGGTCCGCCTCCGCGATACGGCGCGCGGCCGCCAGCAATAGTCCAAACGCCAGATCCGCCGTGGTTTCGGTCAGGATTCCCGGTGTGTGGCCGACCGCGATGCTGGCCGCCGTGGCGGCATCAAGGTCAACATTATCGACGCCCACGGCAAGATTACTGATCACATGAAGTTGTGGCAGCGAGGCGATCATCGCCGCGTCGAAGCGGTCCGTCACCATGCTGAGGACGCCATCGGCATGCTTGAGACGGGCGAGTAGTTCATTCGGCGCGGGCGGCATCTCACTATCCCACAGATCAACCCGCACCGAGCCGGCCAGGCGCCGCATCGCGGCCTCGGCGATTGGCCGCGTGACGAATACCCTGCGTTCTCTCACTATCCCGGCGGTCACGACACCCTCACGGTTCAATTAAGGGCAGAGCTTTGCTATACGCCACAATCGTGGAAGAGACTACCTTTAAAGGCATGATCGCGCGGGCCACGGCGAGTGGCCGTACGTCCCTGTCAGAAATCGAATCGAAACAGCTATTGCGGGAGATCGGCATCAATGTCGCGATGCCGGAACTTGCGTATACGGCTGACGACGCAGTGGCTGCCGCCACGCGATGTGGTTATCCAGCCGTGCTCAAGGTGCTTGCCGCCGAAGTGACCCATAAAAGCGAGGTCGGCGGCGTCGCCCTTAATCTGCGCTCGGCGCGGGAGGTCAAAGACGCCTTTGAGCGCATCCGCAACAATCTCGCGGCGAAATCTCCGGATGCGCATTTCGAAGGCGTTGCGGTGCAAGCGATGGCCGCGCCGGGAGTGGAGTTGATAGCCGGCATCACCCGCGACGATCGTTACGGTCCGCTCGTGATAGTGGGCTTGGGTGGAATCTTTGTTGAAGTGCTGAAGGACACGGCGCTCAGGCTGGCGCCGATCGATGTGGCGCAGGCACGCGCAATGCTCGGAGAATTGCGTGGCGCCTCTTTATTACGGGGCGCGCGCGGGGCGCGTCCGGTCGATATCGACGCGCTCGTGACGATGCTGGTCGGATTGTCGGAATTTGCCGCGAATCACGGGCAAATCCGCGAGATGGATTTGAATCCGGTAGTGGCTTATGAAAACGGTCTGTGCGTGCTGGACGCTCGCGTGCTGTTCCAGGAAACGCCATCGCCGGCCGCGATGCCGAATCCATCGAGAAGTGAGAACCTTAAACGCGCCTTCAATGCCAGGACGGTTTGCGTAATCGGTGACAAGCGCGTGGGCGGGTATATGTGGCTGCGCGCGATGAGAAATTTCAGCGGGCATCTCTATTCGGTGCAGATCGATCCCAATGAGATTCCCGGCATCGACGCGATGGGCATTACAAATTACAAGTCGCTGGCGGAAGTCCCCGAATCGATCGATTACGCGGTGAGCGCGGTTCCGCGCCAGGTCGCGCCGCGCATTCTGAAGGATTGCGTCGCAAATCACGTCGCCGGAATCGGGTTTTTCACCTCCGGCTTTTCAGAAACCAGCGAAGCCATCGGTATCCAGCTCGAAAATGAACTCCGCACGGTCGCCTCGCAGTCCGATATTGCGCTGGTCGGCCCCAATTGCATGGGACTTTACAATCCGGCGATTGGCATGTGCAATTTTCCTGATTTGAATGTAGGCCAGCCCGGCGATGTATGCTTCATCTCGCAGAGCGGTACGCATACGATCAATTTTTCCTCGCAGGCACCGCTACGCGGCATCCGCATCAATAAGGCTGCCTCGATCGGCAACGTGTTAATGCTCGAAGCCGCCGATTACATCGACCTGATGGCCAGCGACCCGCTGACGCGCGTGCTCGGCATGTATATCGAAGGCGTACGCGACGGTCGGCGGCGAGGAGGCGCGCGTCGCTTTCACGACCGGGCCGGGCGTCGTCAACGCCATCGACCGCGCTCACATGCACCTGAGCGACGCCACGCTCGGCATCGTCGGTCTGGGCGGCATCGGCGCGGAAGTCGCGCGGCGCGGCCTGGCCTTCGG
>JBOHWM010000251.1:0-6183 GCA_050736555.1 Binataceae bacterium (SeqCode) | reverse complement strand
TCGCGCGGCGGCCCAGACCGTGCGACCTGTACTCAGAGCGAATGAACAGGTCGGTTATCAGACCTTCGAGGCCGCCGAACTCGAGGTCATAGTTGAAGGTCAATACGATGTAACCGACGGCCTTTTCCGCGTCGCGCATTATCCAGACGATGCCCAGCGAGCAATCCCGCAGCAATTCCCGCAAAGCCTCTCTCACGGATTTAGCGTTGAAGGTGATGTGATCGAAACGGTAATAGGCTTTTATCAGCTCCAGCAACTGCGCCATGTCCGAGAGGCGAGCGCGGTACAACTCGACGTAAGTGGCTTGGCCGAGGGTCTCCATTTCAGTGATTCCTTCACTCTTCAGCCGAAGATACTTCCGGCGTCTCCGGAGCGTGGCAGACAGCCTCGATGCGATGGCCGTCGGGGTCCAGCACGAACGCGGCGTAATAGTCGGGGTGGTATTGTGGACGAAGGCTCGGTCGTCCGCCGTCGGTCCCGCGATTCATCAATGCAGCGGAGTGAAAGTCCCTCACGGCGGCGCGATGCGGCGCGCGAAAGCATATGTGCATCGATGGCGCCGCTTTGATCTCGATGGTCTCGGCGGTGATCGTGAACTCAACTCCGAGTTGGCCACGTTTGGCGCCATAATCCGAAGCACGTTGATAATCGACGGTTCGCACGAGACCTAGCGGCCGCAAAGCCGCGTCGTAAAACAGACGGCTTCGGAGCAGATTAGTTACGCCCAAAGACACATGGTCCAACATGTGATTTCCAATCCTACATTGATGTGGGTGAATCGAGGACTGCGGATTGGCGCAAACTCCGCTGATTATCAGCACATCAAATGGGTTTTCCCGGAAAGCGGCCAAAGGTTACACATGGGTTTAGCTAAGGCGGACGTGTGGTGCCCTTACCGCGCGGCTAATTCGAAAGCGTTTCGTGGAGAGTCATGTTTTGCGCAGGGAACGTGAAAAATACACAATGAATCTGATCTCGCTGACGAATTACGATTAAGTTGGCATCCGAGGCGCCATGCGATTAAGTGGATTGAGCCTGGCTATAGCGGCGATTTTACTCGATGCCTCAACCGCGGGGGCGACAACGTACAATCATAGGAGTGGCGAGATGAGTTTCAGGACACGACCGACGCCGAGATCAAAGCGAAAGCGGGACGCGATCGTTGATAAAATTATCCAAGCGCTGACCTGCTGAATCGCGGCCGTCAGTTCGTGGACCGACGGCCATTTTCCCACTTGCGATCATAAACAAGCTACTTATTTTATTATCGCTTGAGGTTACTCACTCGATCCTGATCGGGATACGTACATTGAATTGCGAGTCGACCGGCACACCATTTTTCCTGGCGGGGTAAAACCGCCATTTCCTGAGCGTTTGCAGCAGAATCGCGTTGAGTTGCGGACTTGAAGCCGGTCGTACCAGGGAAACCTGAGCCACGCCATCGGAAGTGACGACAAAGTGCGCGAGTGCCACTGTTTGCAAGGTGTTCTCGCGCAATTCGTCGGGAACTTGAGGAATCGGGGCGTAGACGGCCAGAGCGCCGGTACTGGCACCGCCGAGGCCGGGGCCCGGTAGCGGCCTGCCACCGGGATTCCCCGCCGCACCGCCGCCCGTGGCTCCGGCTTTGGGCGCGTGGATTGCGGACGGCGGTACTATCGCCTTTGCTTCAGTTTTCGCGGCTCCGTTCGGTGAGGGTGGCATCGCTGGCGGTTCGCGCTTGGCCGTTTCGCCATGGATTATCGTGTGGTGCACAATTCTCGCCCGGTGATGAACGACCGGCTTGGGTCTGGCTTCCACATGCGGTGTGGGTATCGCCGGCCTGGTGGCCGGGTGAGACGCGGCGACGGGAGTTTCGCCGTTTGAAGAACCACTGGGTGGCAATTCGACGATTTGCGCCTCGACCGCCTTGGGCTCGGAGCGAGGTGCGGTCGTCTGCTCCAGCAACACGGCGAAACCCAGCAGCAGCGTGGCCCACAGTAGGATCGAGAGCGGCGTGATCCAGAGCAGCCGCCGCAATGGATCATCCAGGTACGGCGGCGAGAGATGTGCGCTACCGTTCATTGGCGCCGTACCGCGATGAGGAAGTGCTCGACGCCGGCCTGCCGCGCCCGCAGCATCGCTTGCACGACGATCCCTTCGGGTGCGTGGCTATCGGCATTGACCACCAGTCCAGCGTCACCCGCCCGCAGCATGGCTTTCAGCGTCATCGCCATGTTTTCAAGCGTGACCGGGGTTTTATCAAGAAAAATGCGGCTGTCCCTGGTGACGGTCAACGTGACCGGTTCTTTGTGTTGCAGATTTGGTGCGTCGCCGCGCGGAAGATTGACGCGCAGCGAATTCAGGCTTTGCATTGAAAGCGAGGCCAACATGAATGTCACCAACAGAAAGAACATCACATCGATCATGGGGATGATCTCGATGCGGCCTTGCCGATATGCTCTTGCACGTCGCAGTTTCATGGTGCGCTTCTTCCTTCATTGGCGGTGAGCGCCGGCCTCCGTGGCTTCGATTCGCCGTTCTCTTCGTCGAGGCGGATACGATCGATTACTCTTGAGCCGAGCCGCTCCATCCGGTCCAACGCTTGCGACTGCATGCGCGCGAAGAAATTAAAGGCGAAAAGCGCAAAAATCGCGATCAGGAGTCCCAGTGCGGTTGCGATTAGCGCTTGCGCAACTCCTGACGTCACCTCGGTGGGAGCGATCAGGCCGGAACCGCCGATCACTTTGAACGCCTGCATCATGCCGGTCAGCGTCCCTAACAAGCCTATCAGCGGCGCGGCGGTGACGATCGTTTCGAGGATCCAAAGGCCACGGTTAAGGGTCTTCTCGATCATTCCCGCTTCGTCCCCGGCGCGTGACTCGACCCACCATACCGGTTGATGGTGATTTTTTTCGATCACGTCGAAGAAGCGTCCATAAGCGTTGGACGGCGCCAAGTTCTTCAATTGTTTCTCGAGTTCGCTCCATGAAAATCCATAGCTTTCGATCAAGGCGAACATGGTGGCCGGCAAACGCAGGCATCGGAAGTACGCGACCAGCCGGTCCAGAATGATCCCGACGCCGAGAACTCCGAGAGCCAGCAGCGGATAAACCATCGGCCCGCCGAACTGTAATGCTTTCCATGCGCTTGTGAATTGTTCCATGACTGATTGACTCGTGAATGCTCGCGTTTCTGCACCAGGTTCAGCTTGATGGCTTTCCGAACAGTTGTCCGAGCGACGGGATTTGCCATTTGAGGCCGCCATAAACCGCCCGCCGCTCACCATATTGCGCGGCAAATACTCCAATCCCGGTGCCGTTACGGATTTGGTAGGTATGGTCGAAGAGATTGACTACCGACACGCGCACCTGCATCGGACCGGCCTTCGGCACGACGAAATCCTTGGTGATACCGGCGTTTACGATGAAGTAGGGCAGCATGTTGCCGGTATTGGCGAAGCCGCGCCGTAGCCCACTGGCGTAAAGCGAATCAACTGTGAACATGAATCCTTTCCAGTGATAGGCAGTACCTACGGAGGCAGTGAAGGTCTGATCATGATCGAGGGAAATATAGTGATCGGCGATATACGCCAGTTCGTCGGGAGTAAAGTTCACCTGCCCGGCAACGACCTTTTCGCCCTGGGCGGCCGAGTAGGCGAAATTGCCATAAGCGTAAAGGCCGGCAACGTCGTAACTGCCAGTCGCTTCGACTCCGTAAACGCGCCCTTTCGCATAATTGATCGGCGTGAACACCAGCGCCGGCCCGAACTGGCCCTCGTCGAGCAGGTCGGTCGAGATTTTGTAGTAGCTGTCGATCCCCAGGTTGATGGATTTCCCGAACCGCTGGGTTACGCCGGCATCAAAATAATGCGAGCGATCAGGTGCCGGCAGATTATTTTGCAGCGTCGGCGGTTCGCCGGTCGTGTTTTTGAACTTCTTTATATCAACGTCGGTGACAACCTCGGTCTGCGGCGGCGTGAAATAACGTGCATAGCCCGCGTGCAGCGTCGTTTGCGTCGGAAGCTTGTAGACCACGCCGGCTCGTGGGCTGCACTGAGTCGCGCGAACGAAAGCGTCGTCGAGATCGAATCGGGCGCCAAAATTGATGGTCAGCCGTTCGGTCGGATGCCATTCGTCCTGCAGATAACCGCCGTATAGCCAGTCGGTAATCTGCCTGTTATCGGCAATCCGCTCGGGGACGGTGCTCGATTGCATGCCCGTGGCCGGATCTTCCGGAAAAACCAATTCGTGATTGCCGATATACGCGTTCTCGCCACTGAAGTGGAAACCGGAACGAATCGTGTTGGTACCGTCCAGATGATAACTGGCATCGGCCTGCAACCCATTGACAAAGCTGGTTCGATCAACGTTTGAAGCGGCGCCGTTGTATATGAGGTCGCCGATATCGTCGGGGTCGAAGTGTACGGCGGAATAACGGCTGAACGCGGAAATTTGATAATTCAGCTTTGGTCCGATCACGCCCTGCAAGGCCAGCACATTGAAATAATTCTGTTCGAACTGGCGCTCACTGACGTCAATTGAAGGATAATAAGGTATGCCGGCCAACTTGAAGGCGGGTGGCTGATCGGAGTTGGCGGGTATTTGAATATTGCTGACCGCGCTGCCGGTTAGAAAGGTGATTCGCGTCGTCGGATTGAGAAAGTAGGAAAAATCACCAAATGCTCTGCCCTGATCGGTCGTGTCATTGACCGGGCTGGGACCCGGCGTCGGCGGCTCAACCCCGCGCGTCGTTCTGAAATACTGCCCAGTCATGAAATAGCTGAAATTGCCGGCGGTGCCGCCATAATCGAAGCTGGGCTGAACCGTGCCGCGCTGACCGCCGTAAAACTCCACATCGCCGCCGGGCGCGATCTCTCCGGTCCTGGTGTGGATGTCCACGATGCCGGCCGTGCGATAGCCGAATTCCGCCGGCAGCGCGCCGTCCAGCAGGCTCACGCTTTGTATAAAGCGCGTGCTGAAGGTATTGGCGAAGCCCACGATGCCTTCGGGCAACTGCACCCCGTCGATGCGATATTGAAGGTCGGCGTGGTCGCCGCGGACATGGATTTGCCCGTACGAGTCCTGCACCACACCCGGAGCCTGCAGCAGCACCTGGTTAAGCGGCGTGTTATTGCCCTGCGGCAACTGCTGAATCGCCTTTTGCGTGAAGGTGTACGAACTGCCACCGGTGGTGGGCGAAAGCCGGTTGCGCGCGCGATTCAGCCGTTGTGCCACTACCTCGAGGTTCAAGGCCGCTTCAGCCTGCAGTGCCGAGTTCAGCGGTTGCGCGCCCGCGCTCGTCACATTGACGAACATCACGGCGGTCTTGAAACCGGATTTCCCGGCGACTACAGCGTAACTTCCGGGCAGGATCTCACGGAATTTGAAATGCCCTTCTTTGTCAGTAACGGCGCGGTCGATAGTCTTTGCAGCCTGATTTTTCAGCAGCAGGTGCACATTACCTAGCGGCCGCCCGAGCGCATCTTTGATATTACCGCTTACGCTGTAACGGTGCGTATTGTTTCCCGCCGCGCGGACCGGCGGCGCCGCGAGTAGCTGGACCGCGAACAGGCCCAGCAAAATGGTCTTTGGTTTGCTCACAAGTAGACTCCTGCCCGCAAAGTGAGTGTGTATTCACTTCACGACACATTATGCGGCGCGTGATCACAATTACTCGCGCCGAAATGAGAATTTACAAATGGCTGGAGTTTACAGTGACGCGGGCGGCGCCCGTGAGAATGGAGACGAAAATAATTCTGAAAACAGCCGGGGTGTGGCGCTGATTGCCGCCCTCCACTGTGGTAGGGCGGGGTCGAGTGCCGGAACCACCGGATTGGAGGTCCCAGGCGTATGGAAGTGAAATAAGCAGAGTGCGCAAAAGGTATCCGAGACTTGGGCGCTATGCGATACCGTCGTGCCGAGGTACTTGTGATGATAATGGGAAACGGAAAAGGACTGCGCCAGTAATAGCAATAGGCCGAGCGTCCACGCGGTGATACGACGCGCCGCCCGGATCCGTCTGTATGGTTGTGCCAGCATATGGCGATAAGAGACGGAGACTAACCGAGTGGTGGGTTTGATGCAAATACTATGAAGTTCGGTTGTCCAGATTTCGAATACGATATGAGTTTTGGCTTCGGCGCTACTCGAAATTCAAACTGTGGAACTGAGGACGCCGCTCCAGATATCAGCGGCAAGTATCAGT
>JBOHWM010000250.1:0-6823 GCA_050736555.1 Binataceae bacterium (SeqCode) | reverse complement strand
GCCCCGACGCGGTGCCCATCTCCTCGTTCGAGACCGCGCCCAAGGTCAAGGTTGAAATCGGGATAAAGATCAGTCCGGATCCGATGCCGCGCAGGATGCCGGGATAGGCGATATTCCAGAAATCGATCTGGGCGTAAAAGTGCGCCATATCCCAACTGCCGATGCCAGCCAGGATACAGCCGATGAAGACGATCACGCGCGGGTCGAATTTGTTGAACAGGCGGCCCGCCACGACGATTGATACGAGCGTGCCGAAGCTCTGGATGGAGAGGACCAAGCCCGCCAATAGCGGCGTGTAACCTGAAATCTGCTGGCAATAAAGCGGGATCAGAATGTAGGTCCCGTACATCGCGAACATCACGATTGTGGTGACCAACGTGCCGGCTGCGAAGGTGCGGTTCCTGAGCACGTGCAGATCGACGATCGGCTCGCGTGTGCTCAATTCCTGGTACACAAAGAGCACCAGTCCCAGCCCGCCCGCCAGGCAGAGTGCGACGATCAGGTGCGAGCTGAACCAGTCGAGCCGCTCGCCCTTGTCCAACATCACCTGCAGCGCACCCACGCCGACCGCCAGCCATGAGAGTCCCCACCAGTCAATCTTGCCGATTTGACGGCGGATATAGGCGGGGTCATGGACGAAAATCGTGACCATGAAGGCGGCGAGCGCACCCACTGGCACGTTGATGTAAAAGATCCAGCGCCAACTGTAATTATCGGTAATCCAGCCACCGAGAATCGGGCCCATCACCGGCCCCAGCATCATGTCCAGCCCCCATACCGACATCGCGACCGCTTGTTCCTGCGGCGGGAAGGTCTCCATCAGAATTGCCTGCGACATCGGCATCAGCGCACCACCGCCAATACCCTGCAAGGCGCGGAAGCAGACCAGGGTTTGCAAATTGGGCGCGGCGCCCGCCATCAGCGAACTGCCGACGAAGAGAAGAATGGAAAAATTGAAGTAGCGTTTTCTGCCGAAATAGGCACCGCACCATCCGGTTAGCGGGATAACGATGGCGTTGGCGACGATATAGGAGGTAAGCACCCACGCCACTTCGTCAACACCCGCCGACAGACTGCCCCGGATATGCAGCAGGGCGACGTTGGCGATGGTGGTATCGAGCACCTCCATGATCGTCGCCAACATCACCGCGATCGCGATGAACCATTTGTTGACGTCGCCGTGTTGCGACGCAGGAGTGTGGGACGGCGCGGCAGCCATCGTCCGTGAGGCTTTGCCCTCGCAATTAGTTCTGAACTTGTATCGGCCGCGCCGGCGTTACTCCCCAAGCATGGGCGACGGTGACGCGCCCACCCAGATGCTCAGAGATTTTGTCCAGATGCAACTATTGAAGAAGAGCAGTATAGGTCGGGCGGTCAACACAAACGGCATATCTGCTGAGGTACGACGGCTTTAGACTTGAAATTGCTGATTCTGTTCGGCGATCAGCCAATATGTGTTGTTCATCTTTTCAATCGCATGGTATATGTTGGAAAGTTAAGGTCGCAAACGCTTAGCTGATAATGGAATGGTGAGTGGGGGCGGGGATGGATCTGAAAAGCAAATGGTCGTCAATCTTATGCGGATCTTTAGCCGCAATGATGCTGAGTGGGTGCGCCACAATCTTCAGCGGCGGTCCGCAGTCGCTTGATCTCACCTCGACCCCTCCCGGCGCGACCTATCAGTACGGCCCGTATACGGGTAAAACGCCCGATACCCTTCAGGCCTCCCGTGGAAGTTTGGCTCATGTCGCGACCTTCCAGTTGGCCGGATACGAATCCAAGACGGTGCCGGTGGAGATGGGCGTTCAGGGCGTGACCTGGGTGGATATTTTGTTTTGGCCCGGCTTCATCGTCGATTTCGTGACCGGCAACGCCTACAAAGTCACCACGCCGAATATAGCCGCAACGCTGACGCCGGTCGCCACGAGTTCGTCCGCTCCAGCTTCGCCGGTTATGCCTCTGGCCGCGGCAAAACAGCCATAACATTAGTGGAGCGAGGCGGAACGAGCAGGCGAGTCTGCGAGCTGCGTTCGGGATTTTGTTTGTCGGCGAGTTAAGACGACGAATTCGGCTTGGCTCGCGTTCAAACTGGAAGAACCGACGCTGTCACGGCCTAACCCCCGCGACGGCGTCGACTTTTTCTTGTCGCCCTCGCGTCATTCCAGACATCGTTGCTTGGTTGTTACGCTGGCTTACAAAAGCGGTCGTGTCGCGGCTTGCCGTTTTCGCCTGTAGCTTGTGATAATATCGGCGAGACGCGGCGGCGACGCACGCATCAGTCGAGCGAACCGCATCAGGCGGAAAGCGGAGCGGACGAGTCTTGATTAGGCCGACTGCTCGCCGACTTGCACGCCCACGGAGTCGCGTCCAAGGATGCGGAGCAGCGTTCAGGAATATGAATGAACGAACTTGCGCGCTGGTGGTGGTCGGCAACGAAATTCTGTCCGGCAAGGTGCGGGACAGCAATGCGTATTTCGCAGCGCGCGAGTTGCGCAAGTTGGGTGTCGCGCTCGAGCGGATTGCGGTGGTGCCCGACGAGTTGCAGGCGATCGCGGACGAAGTCACCTATTGCTCGCGCCGTTTCGATTTCGTGCTGACCTCCGGCGGCGTCGGCCCCACCCATGACGACATCACCATCGAGGGCATCGCCATCGCGTTCAGCCGCAAGGTGATGAAAGATCCGGAGTTGCTGCGCATCATCAACGAGCATTTCGCCGGCAACGCCAATGCCGCCGCACTTAAAATGGCGGAAGTTCCCGAAGGCGCGGTGCTGAACGCGGCCGGGGATTTGCGTTTTCCGACCTTGCAGCTCGAAAACGTCTACATCCTGCCCGGTATTCCACAGATTTTCGAGCGCAAGCTGCTGGCGCTTGCCAGCCGCTTTATCAGCACGCCGTATTATCTGCGCACCATTTACACGGCCGCGCCCGAAAGCGTGATCGCGGAGCATTTGAACGCGTGCCTCGCGCAGTTTCCCGAACTCCTGTTGGGATCCTACCCGCGTATTGGCCATCCGGAATACCGCGTGCGGCTGACGCTGGAATCAAAGGACCGGGAATACCTGGAGCGCGCGTTCGCCCATCTGCTCAGCTTGCTGCCGCGTGATATCGTGGTAAAAACTGAATGATGTACTGAGGTGGATGCGGGACGAGAGGAGGAAACCATGGCTAAGCTCAATTATTTTGCAACGGCTACGTTAACATTGCTGTTGGCGTTGGCTCTTGCGTTGCCAGCGGCGGCGCAGATAGCGTCGCCACAGTCGGCGCAGCCGCAAACGCAGGTGCCACAGCCCGATAACGGTGGCGTTAATTGGAAAGGCATCGGCGTCGGTGCGGGCACAGTCGCGGGAAATCTTCTGTATATCCCGGCCAAGCTGGCCTACGGCATCCTGGGTGGAATCGCCGGCGGCGCGGGATACGCGCTGACCGGTGGCAACCAGCAGGTTGCCAATACCATCTGGCGCAGCTCACTCGGTGGCGATTACGTTCTGACCCCAGACATGGTCAAAGGCAAGCAGCCGATCTATTTCAGCGGGCCGAACAAAACCGCGGCGCCGCAGGCCGGTATTCAGCCGATCAAGCCCCTCAACAACGCTACCGCTTCGGCGAATCCCGCACCGTCATCTTTCAATAACGTGCCACTCAACTCAACTCCACCATCGAGTAATGGCGGCGCGGCTCGCGGTAATAACTCCGGCCGTCCACTGGACAGCGGCGCGGGCCCAGCCAACGGAAATAGCTCGGTGCCGCTGCCTTCGACCAGTATCGAATGACACTAGGCGCGGCGAAGCGGAGCCGAGCGCACTAGCGAGGCGGCTGCGGAGCGAGCAGGCGAGCCTGTGATCTGCGTTCAAGATTAGTGAGTCGAGGATGAAAAAGGTCAGGTTCCTGTGGAAATCGACCTGCAGCACGTGCCGGAATGCGCGGCAGTTCCTGCGCGACGAACTGCATCTCGACTTGGACGAGCGGAATTACGCCAAGGAGCCGCTGACTCTCGCCGAGTTGAAAGAAGTATTCAAGGATATGGACGCGTGCGAGTTTATCAATCCGAAAAGCCCGGCATTCAAAGCGATGGGATTGCGGGGCCGGGAACTGACGTCGGCGCAGGCGCTAAAATTGATGGCGGAGGAGCCGAACTTGATCAAACGGCCGTTGGTAGTTGTGGACGGCACGATCATCGCCGGCTTCGAGCGTGAACGACTGCGCACCGCACTCGCGGGACGCTAGGTAAGCCGCACAAGCCCATTTGTCATTCGGAACGTAGCCTGCGAAGTGAAGAATCGCGGAAAAACCGGGAAGCTCAAAATAATCCGGGATTCTTCGCTGCGCTCAGAATGACAGAGTCATACTTGTGCGGAGGTTTCCTGGCGGGACAGCCTTCGTTCAGGATAACCGCAAACCGACGCAGTCAGCTAGAAACCAAAAAACTCACACGCTCCGAGCGCACTAGCGAAGCGGGTGCGGAACAAGCAGGCGGGTCCGCGAGTTGCGGTTCGGAATGACAAATTAGGAATGTGCGGAGGACCCTTAAAGGGTTACGGCCGCACAACGGGAGCTCAGGCGGATTTTTCCATCTTCTCAAGAGCGGACCGTTGCCGATTTTCGTTGTCGCTTAACTCGGTGTCGCCGGGAACGTGCGGCGTGCTGGTGGTTAGCACTTCGATAAACTTGCGCACGGCTGGCGACAGCTCGCGCCCGCGCTTGTAGATGATCGCGAGCGGGCGAGTGAAGGGTCCTTCGGTAAACTCCAGCACTTTGAGCGACGCACGCGCGGTCTCCAGTTCAACCGCGGAGCGCGGCACAATCGCGATTCCCTGGCCAATTTCCACCGCGCGTTTGATAGTCTCGATATTATCGAACTCCATCGTATAGTGCGGTTTCACGCCATGTTCGCGCAGGATGCGATCGGAGGCCTTGCGCGTCGCGATATCGCGTTCATAACCGACAAAGCGCTGGCCGACGAGTTGACCAACGCTGACGCGATTTAACCTGGCGAGCCCGTCGTCGGGCGGTACCACTAGCACCAGTTCGTCGTGGCGGAAGGCGACCGTGATGATTTGGCTGCGCTTGGAGGGATACGCGACCACGCCGAGGTCGATTTTACCCTCCACCAAATCCTCGTAAATCTTATTCGAGCGTAAGTATTCCAAATGGACGTTAACCTGCGGGAAAGTGCGCAGAAATTCGGTCAGGTAGGGCGGCAGTTCGTGCAAACCGACGCTGTATACGGTGCCGACCCGGATCGAGCCGGCCACCACCGAGCCGATCTCGCGCAGGCGATTTTCAAGCTCGACAAACTTGCGGACGATCTCCTTGCTGGAATTGTAAAGTATCTGGCCGGCCGGGGTTGGTTTGACTCCCGCTCGCGCCCTCTCTAACAATCGACACTCGTACTTGTCTTCGAGACTTCGTACTTGCTGGCTGACCGCCGACTGAGTCACGAAGTTCTGTGAAGCGGCATAAGAAACACTGCCGCTTTCGATGATGTCACAGAAGACCTTTAGCGTTTCAATATGCATGACTACTTGCTTCTAATATAAGGATATTTGATGGTTCCACGATACGCAACCGCGCCTGAACGGGGTTCTATCGTTGCGCGGGCTCAGGGTCTTCTCACCCGCTATCTAAGGCGCCTTCCGGCGCCGTCATAATCAAGGAGAGCTGGATATGCCGGACTTATTAAAGGATCTTGATTTCTTCAACCTCGACGAACTGCTTTCTCCCGAACAGAAGATGACCCGTGACGCCGTGCGCCAGTTTGTCCAACGCGAAATTATCCCCAACGTCGAACGCCATTTCGCTCAGGAGACTTTTCCCTTCGAGGTGATCCCGAAATTAGCTGAGCTCGGAGTCTTCGGCGCCAATCTAAAGGGTTACGGATGTGCCGGGATGGACAATCTCGCTTATGGCCTGATTATGCAGGAGCTCGAAGCCGGTGACTCGGGCTTGCGCTCGTTTGCCTCAGTGCAGAGTGCTCTTGCGATGTATTCGATTTACGCCTGGGGCTCGGAAGAACAAAAGCGCCGCTATCTGCCCGAAATGGCCCAAGGCAAAATTATCGGCTGCTTCGGCCTGACCGAGCCCGATCACGGTTCGGATCCCGGCGGCATGGAAACGCGCGCGCGCCGCGACGGCGACGGCTGGGTGCTGAACGGCACCAAGCGCTGGATCACCAACGGCTCACTCGCCGATGTCGCGATCGTCTATGCCAAGGTCGATCAAGGTTACACTGGCTTTATTGTCGAGAAGGGCATGCCTGGGTTCACCACCAACGATATTCACGGCAAGTTTTCGATGCGCTCGTCGATAACCTCGGAGTTGATCCTTGAAGATGTCCGCCTCGACGAGGGACATCATCTGCCGGAGGCGCGCGGCCTCAAAGCGCCGCTCTCATGCCTGACGCAGGCGCGCTACGGAATCGCCTGGGGCGCGATCGGCGCCGCGCGCACGTGTTATCAATGCGCGCTCGACTACGTGAAATCGCGCAAGCAATTCAGCCGTCCGCTGGCCGGCTATCAGCTCGTGCAACGTAAGCTGGTCGATATGCTCACGGAGATCACCAAGGCGCAGATGGTGTGCCTGCGGCTGGGGCAATTGAAGGACGCCAATCGGATGCGCCCGGAGCATGTTTCCTTCGCCAAGCGCAATAACGTCAATGCGGCTTTGCGGATCGCGCGTGAGGCGCGCGACATGCTGGGCGCCAACGGCATCGTCAACGAGTACCCGGTTATCCGCCACATGCTGAATCTTGAGACCGTCAATACTTACGAGGGCACCTATGACGTGCAAACCCTGATATTGGGGCGTGATATAACCGGGGAGAG
>JBOHWM010000249.1:0-2558 GCA_050736555.1 Binataceae bacterium (SeqCode) | reverse complement strand
GGAAGATGATCATCGCGCCGATGATGGCGAGCGCGATCAGGCACAGCGCCCATACCGACGATTCGAGTCCTTCGCCGAGGCCGGAAAGGATGAGCGTCGCCGGGCCGGTGCGCGCCGCCTGCGCGGTCTCATTGACGGGGCCGCGTTCCGGGTGGGTGAAGTAGTTGGTCAGCCACAACGTCAGGACGGCAAGCGCGATGCCGAGAGTCGCGGTAATCGCGAAGCGCCAGTCAGGCGCGCCGGTGCGCGGATCAGTCAGATAGAAATAGTTGACCACGAAGAACAGGATCACGGAGACCGCCGCCGAAGTCATGTAGCCGAAGTTGATCGGCTTCATCGGATCACGCATCGCGGACCCACTGGGCACGCGCACCGCAAGAATCCCGACGATCGAGGAGAAAACGCCGACCGCGCGCAGGATCAGTGCGAAAATGATGAGCTTCATCGCGAACGCACCCGCCATCGCGCCGTAAGCCGCCTGGAAATCCTTCTCGCCCACCGCATAGGCGGCCAGAATGATGGCGGCGACCAGGGTGACTTCGTAAGACTCGAAAATGTCCGCTGCCATGCCGGCGCAGTCGCCCACGTTATCGCCGACATTGTCGGCGATAGTGGCGGCGTTACGCGGATCGTCCTCGGGGATGCCGGCCTCGATCTTGCCGACGAGGTCGCCGCCAACGTCAGCGGCCTTGGTGAAGATGCCGCCGCCGACGCGCATGAAAAGCGCCGCCAGCGAGCCGCCGAAGCCAAATCCGATCAGGACCTTCATCGCGTTCTGCTGGAAGATCAGGAAGATGATGGTGGCGCCGAGCAAACCCAGGCCAACCACGAACATGCCGGAGACGCCGCCGGCTTTGAACGCCAGTTCCATCGCGTCCTTGAAGCTGGTGCGTGCGGCGTTGGCGCTACGCACGTTGGCCTTGACCGCCAGCCACATGCCGACGAAGCCGGCTCCGTAGGAGGCACTGACGCCGCCGATAAAGGCGAGCGCGATGCCGACTGGCAAAGCCCATCCGCTATACACATCGCGGTACATGAAGAAAAGCGCGATGGCGATCAGGATGACGAAGATCACCATCGTTCTTATCTGTCTATAGAGGTAAGCCATCGAGCCTTCGTAAACCGCGTCGGCCACGTCGGTCATCGATTTGGGTCCGGGATCGGCCGCGAGCACCGCTTTCACCAGCCATAAGCCAAAGCTCAGCGCGATGATCGCTGAGATTAGGACCAGCCACAGGATCAGCAACTGCGTGCTGGTCAGGGCTGGCAAAATAACTTTTGCTTCCGCCATCGAACTTCGGTCTCCTGAATTTCAGCGTGCAACGAATGGAAGCGGCGCGCTAACGGCCCGCCGCCTTGCGCTTCCCTCGATCACGCCTTGCGTTGCCCGCACGAATTATCTGGCGCAGTTTAGGTTTTCCCGGTTGTCATGTCCAGCCGTGGCATGGAACCGCGCGCGACCAGACCCGAGCCCCCGTGTTGATCGTGGCAGTGTGCATATGTTTAGTTGGATCGACCAGCTATGAACGTCAATATCGAGAATACTTCGGAACTCGGACGCAAACTCACCATTGAACTGCAACCGGACGAGATCAATCGCGAGCTCGACCGAGCCTACGGTGAACTCAAACGCAGCGTTCAGCTCAAGGGCTTCCGCCCCGGCCATGCGCCGCGTCACCTGCTCGAACGCTTTTTCGGCGACCAGGTGCGCGGCGATGTGATCCAAAAGCTGATTAAGGAGTACACGGGCAAAGCCCTTGAGGAGAACGACCTCAAACCAGTGGTCGAACCGGAGATCATCACTGAGGAGGCCGACCTGAAAAAGGCGGTCCGCTTCAGCGCGGTCTTCGACCTGCGGCCCCGGCTGGAAGTCAAGGATTACAAGGACCTCAAGGTCCCGCATGCCGAAGTCACCATCAACGAAGCCGATGTCGACGCCGAGCTTGAGCGGTTGCGCCAACGCAGCGCGACGCTCAGGCGGGTCGATGATCGCACCGTCGTACAAGAAGGGGACTTCGTCCTGGCGGCGCTCGAAGGCTATGAGGACGACAAGCCGATCAGCGGGACCAAAACCGAGGACCGGCTGTTGCGGGTATCCGGTGACACGCTCGCTCACGGCCTTGACGAAGTATTGATCGGAGCCGAGGCCGGTCAGGAAACTCATAAGCGGCGCTCGTATCCGGACGACTACCAAGAAAAGGAAATCGCGGGCAAAAATGTCGAGTGGCGCGTGACGGTAAAGGACATTTACGCCAGCATCGTTCCTGAGTTGGACGACGAATTGGCCAAAGATCAGGGCGATTTCGAGAATCTCGCGGAATTGCGTGAGAGCGTGAACAAAAATCTGCTCGAACGCGTCCGTCAGGAGGCCGACGCGCGCGCACGACAAGGCCTGGTCGATCTGATTATCGAGCGCAATCCGGTCGAGCTTCCGGAATCACTCGTGGTGCGCGAGCAACGTGCGCTCGAGGCGGAGGCTGCGGCGGCCTTGCAGGCGGCTGGGCTCACCCAGGAAGAAGCGCTGGCCAAGGCGCGCGAAAACCCGGAAGAGAATCGTG
>JBOHWM010000248.1:0-1739 GCA_050736555.1 Binataceae bacterium (SeqCode) | reverse complement strand
CACCCGACCACTACCACGCTTCATCACGAAGACCCCCATTGGGTCGAAACGTTCAAAGTGTCCAATGACCCGCTGTTCGTGGATTCTCCGGCTAATCCTGCTGCGGGCTCCGCCGCGGGGTAGCGGCTCGACGTTTGAGCGTGCGGAGTTCTTCTTCTTGTCGGCGAACTTTGGCTGCGACGGCGTCGAGGGCTTGGGTGAGGTTGTCGAGGCGGTCGGCGAGTCCGGTGATGGTGAGCATTTCGCCGTGGCGGGATCGGTAGATGTCGATCACGGCGCGGAGTTGCCGGTCGCGGTAGCAGGTGGCGCGGCTGATGCCGCTGTGCTCGGCGACGGCGACGAAAGTGACGTTGCGTCCGGCGGCGAGCAGTTGTTCGCAGGCGCGGCGGAGGTGATCAGTCGGGGTGTCGCTCATCGTGCGTCGGCCCGGGTTTGGCTGATCAACTCATCAAGCCGGTCGGTGAGCCTGACGATCTCGGCAACGGTCTCCTCACTGATCGAGGGTTTGCGGCCCCGACCTTCGTGGATCGTGCCCAGACCGGCCAACCCGTGGGCGGCGAACCGCTTGCGCCAGGCCCGCATCGTCACCGGCGTGACGCCGACTTCCTCGGCGATCACCGCGTTGGCCACCCCGGCGGCAGCCAGCAGCAACACCCGCGCCCGCAACACCTGCCGATACGGAGCCGACTGCGCCCGCGCCAACCTCTCCAACGTCTCGCGCCCACCATCGGACAACGGCAACGGCGCAACGGCGCTGCTGGTGCGCTCATGAAAGAAGAATAGCTAACAACTCGCTACCTATTTACGAGACACACCACTAGCGGCCGCCGCGGCCGACCCAGACTCAAAGGCCACCGGCTTGGCACGCCCGCCCAGATCGCCGCCGGCGCCGACTGGCGGACGGTCACGGTGTCCCGCTACGGCGGCGCCGTCACCGTTGAGGCCGCCGTCACCGACGGCCTCTGGTACGGCGCGTTCGGCAACAAACGTGGCCGCATCGTGCTCGTCCGCGAACCCGGCGCCGACACGATGCTGGCCCTGTTAAGCACCGACCTGCACAGCACGACCGAAACGATCGTCACCCGCTACGCACACCGCTGGCCCATCGAAACCGCCATCGCCGCAGCCAAACAAGCCCTCGGCATCGGCCAGGCCCGCAACCGGCTGGCAGCGCGCGGTCGAATGCACCGTGCCGTTCGGGTTCATCGCCTACAGCCTCATCATCGTCTGGTACGCCCTGCACGCACACCACCCCGACGACCTCCACACCCGTCGCCGCGCACACGCCTGTTACCGCCACAAACACGACATCGCATTCGAAGACATGCTCGCCAAGCTCCGCAGAACCCTTGCCACGACACGAATTACGGGAGTTGCCGCAGCTCAACCCAACCCCGACAAATACCACGACTACGAACTGGCCTGCGCCGCGGCCGCCGCGTAGGTGCGAAACTCAAGCTCAATTACCGAAACATCATAATGTGAGCGCTCGCTTGTCAGCGCGCATACGACGTGGTATTTATGACCTTACAGCGTAGTGTTCTGTTCGGATGGCGAGGACGATGGATCAAGACAGTTGATCACAGCGGATATCACCGTCGATGTGACGGCCGCCTGCACGCTGGGCCGACCGCTCCGCATCGTTGGCACGGTGTTCTTGCCGGAACCCGACCGGTTCTCGGCACGGCACCTTGTCGTGTTCGCATTGCCGGGCGGCGCATACTCGCGCGGCTATTACG
>JBOHWM010000247.1:0-10370 GCA_050736555.1 Binataceae bacterium (SeqCode) | reverse complement strand
CCGTACTGACAAATGGAGTGACTGGAGCGGTGAAAGTGCTTATGTTGTTGTATAGAAGTATACTCAGAATGATTGGCGCCTTGCTGGCGCTATTCGGTTTTGCGCTTCTGTTCGTTCCAATGCTGGGAATTGTGCTTCTGTGGGCCGGCGCCATCGCGGTGGCCGCGAGCAATTGGGACTTAAACCGGGAGGATACGATCACGGCGCCCGCCGAAACCGTGGAAGACACTGGGATAATCGTCCGCATACCGGTAGCCATGCGCGCCAGAGGCGGAGCTTTCCGGATGGCGATGACGCGCGTCATTGGCAAATCCGAAACGAGCCTGGAAAATTCAACGGAAGCTGTTGGAGCGGCGAAGCAGGCGACCTAGGGATCTCTCTCAGCGGCGGCCGAACCCTGTGGAACGGCCGCCAGCCTTACCACATTCGGCTACGCGCGCACGTCACCTGCAGTCGTGCATCGCAATTCTGCAACGGCGGCAATGGGAGTTGTTATAGTGAACGCTTTTTTGTCGTTTTATCGCGGTTTGTTCCGATCATCTGATGCCGAGCCGTCCGACTTCGCCAAGACTCGGCTGGCAAGAGTGATGAAGCGACTGTGGCACATCGCAGACCTTCCCACGCTTGTAACATTTTTAACGGGTATCATGGCTGGCTTGCTGATTGCGTCGCGGGACTGGCCGGCCGTAATCGCGGTTATTTTAGCTGGCGCCGTGCTCCAGCGAGTGATTATCAGAATCGATAGGCAAGGCGCTGATTTGCAAACACGCCGGGAGGATTCGCAGAAGATCCTCTAAGCGCGAGGCGCTTTTCAGGAGTTAATGGCTATGTCATTAAAACGAAGCTCGGGAATTGATCTTTTCCGCGTCGCGGGTGTGCAGATCGCGGTGGACTTTTCCTGGCTGATCATTTTCGCGCTGGTCTTCTGGAGCCTGACCGCCGGGTACTTTCCGAAACTCCATCCGGGCTATTCCTGGGTGGAATATTTTGCGGTGGGATTGGGCGCGACCCTACTTTTCTTCGGGTCCGTGGTGATTCATGAGCTGTCTCACGCGATGGTCGCTAATCGCCTCGGTCAAACTGTCCGCCGTATCTCGCTCTTTATTTTCGGCGGCATGGCGCACATGGACGCGGAGCCCGCCAGTGCTCGCGATGAACTGCTTATCGCCGGCACTGGACCCCTGACCAGTCTCGTACTTGGAGCCCTGTTTTGGTCGGCGCCACACGTATTTCCACTATATCCCGCGTGGCCGATGTGGGCCTCGGTATTCGAATACCTGGGCGTCGTCAACATTGCGCTTGCGGTGTTCAATCTGCTGCCGGGATTCCCGCTTGACGGCGGTCGCATCCTCAGAGCGGCGCTATGGGCACGATGGGACGACTTTGTCAGGGCCACGGCGCACGCCGCCAATTGGGGCCGCGGAATCGCCTACGGGCTCATTGCTTTGGGCGCTATCGAAATTTTCTTCGGCACGCTGATGGGAGGTGTGTGGCTGATTTTCATTGCATTTTTCCTCAAACGCGCCGCCGAGACCAGCTACCAGAGCGTGTTGACCGATCAAGCGCTCGGCCACACGCAGGTCAAACAGATGATGGTGGCGGGGCCGGTGATCATTGATGCCGGCTGCACGATTACTCAAGCCATCGACGAATACTTTTTGCGTCGTGGCTACGGCGGCTTCCCGGTGATGAGTGACGGCCGTGTGGCAGGACTGATATCTTTGAGCGATATACGCAATTGTTCGGCGGAAGAACGAATTAGCGGTAGGGTCGGAGAGTTCATGCGACAACTCACCTCAGCGATTCGTATCGCACCAGATGCGACCGTTGCGACGGCGTTGCGTCAGATGTCCAAGGAAGATGCGGGTCGACTGTTGGTGATGGAGCGGGAAGTGCTTGTTGGACTGATCAGCCGTTCCGCGATTATGCGTTTCTTATTCTTGCATGAAAACTCAGGCCTCGCGCCGTCGCTTAGCGGCGAGTTGCATCCCGGGCGGTTTGGCGCCACCGCTGATTGATTCCACTGGACCGTCCTTGTGGAGGTTAAACGATGATCAGAGTCATCTATCGCTGGCGGGTCAACCCCGGCGGTGAACAGGCGTTTCAGCAGGCGTGGGAGCAGGGTACGAAGGCAATTATGCGTGCCGTCGAGGGCTCTCATGGCAGCCTCCTGATGCGGTGCGGGGACACACCGTCAGAATTCGCAGGCATGGCCAAGTGGGAAAGCTTCGAGGCTTGGCGTGCCGCTCATAAAAGCCCGAATTGGCCTCCGGACCGAGAGGCCACACGAGTCGTACACCGGGTCGCGGGCAAGACGATCTCCAGGGAGATCTTCGAAGAGCTCAGCGACCTTACTGACGTGTAAATGCCGGCCGCCAAATAAAGCGGCGTATTTCCGTCTGGAACGATCAGCCGTTAATATCCGCCGGGCGAGACGTGCGCGTTCCACTTTTGTGCCGCGTCGTAGCGCATACTCCGCCGCTGACTTCTTTTTTCCCGAAAACATCCTGAGTCGAGGCCTGACTCAGCATCAAATTGATCACGCTCGGCGATCAGAGGGAGGTGTTAGTGGGGCTGCCTGCGGCGATAATTATTCTATGCTTACTACTGCTCGGTCCGTTCCTGGCCCGGCGCATCGAGGAGAATCTCGAAAGTTACTGCCTTCTGCTCGGTGTTGCGGCGATTTTGCTTGCGGGTGGCGCGAATTGGGAGCTTGCCGGCAAGGCCTTGCGGGACCCGGTGCCCATCTCGGCAGCGGTGATCGTCGCCGGCGTTCTATTCCGCTACGGCCGCGCATACCTGGACCGAGCGATAACCTGGGCGACGACGCGCTTTTCCCGCGCCGCACTCACCGCTTTTATTGTGGCCGTCGTCGCGCTGCTTTCGGGCATAATCACTTCGATCGTCGCGGCCTTGGTGATGGCTGAGTCACTGCGCTCGCTGCGCCTGCCGCGAACTAAAATGGTTCGTGCAACCGTAGCCGGCTGTATGGCGATCGGTTTGGCCGCCTCTTTGACGCCGCTCGGCGAGCCGCTTTCGACGATCGCGATTGATGCGTTGCAGCTGGAGTTTTTCGGTCTCTTTACGCTGCTGGCTCCTTACGTCCTGCCGGGCATCGCGGCTTGCACCGCGTTGGCCGCATTCTCGGCGCGTGGCGAATATGCGGAAGGTGGACCGAGCCATGCCCCGCGCGAGAACTTTCTTGCAATTGGCTTACGCGGAATCAAGGTGTTCGGCTTTATCGCCGGCCTGGTCCTGCTCGGAGAGGCATTCGCCCCGCTCGCCTCCAGCTACATCAACGATCTAAGCGCGCCGGTGCTGTTCTGGGCCAACGTGACCGGCGCGGCGCTCGACAACGCCACCGTGATCGCTATCGAAATCCACGGCATGCCGTTGTTGCTGGCGCGCGAAGTTATTCTCTCACTGCTGGCTTCGGGCGGAATGCTGATCCAGGGCAACATTCCCAATATCATCGCCGCCGGAGCCCTCGATATCTCCGCCGCGAGTTGGGCGCGCGTCGGAATACCGCTGGGGCTGGTCTTCCTGGTTGCCTATTTTCTGAGCCTGCGGCTCGCCTGAACGGATTAGCCTATCAAGCCGCCATTTTCCGGGTGATCGCGGTGCGGCTCAGGCGGATGACTCTCCGAGGCGGTGTAGCGTCAGAAAATTCGTTCCACCAGGCTTTTCGATGGGCCGCCCCGCCATTACCGCAATTCCTTCGCCGCGCTTTAAGTAGCCTCGCTTCAGCAGTTGCTCGTCGACCATGGCCAGCATCCGGTCAGTGGATTCGACGGCACTTGCAAGTACGGGGTGCATTCCGTAACTGAGGGACAGTTGGCGAGCAACGGCTGGCGACGGCGTGAAAGCGAAGGCCGGAACATGGGGACGAAGCCTAGCAATCAAGCGTCCGGCGAAGCCGCTGGTCGTGAACACAGCGATCCCAGCGATCTCCGCGCCGGCGGCAGCTCGCACCGCTGCCGCCGCGATGATTTCGGCGTACGTTGTATCACCCGATGGCAGGCCGGCGTAGGCGCGAAGTTGCGGGTTGGATTCGGCTTCGACAGCGATATTGACCATCATTTTGACCGCCTCAACAGGATACTTGCCGACGGCCGTCTCGCCGGAAAGCATCACGGCATCCGCACCATCGTAGATCGCATTAGCGACGTCACTTACTTCGGCTCGCGTCGGGGTTGGCTTATCGATCATCGACTCCAGCATTTGCGTCGCGATGATCACGGGCTTTCCGCTCTTCCGCGCCAGCTCAATAATGGTTTTTTGAATTAGAGGCACCTTCTCCAGCGCGACCTCCACACCCAAGTCGCCACGCGCCACCATGATCCCATCGGACACTTTGAGGATTTCGTCGAAGTGTTCCCAGCCCTCGGGTTTTTCGATTTTCGAGATGATCCGAGTCGTGGCGCTTTTGTCCCGCAGCATGTCGCGCAAATGCCCCACGTCGTCCGCCTCGCGAACGAATGACAGTGCCACAAAGTCAACGCCGTGCTCGAGGCCGAAATCGAGATCACCGATGTCTTTGCGGGTCAGGGCCGGAGCGCTGATCTTCACACCAGGCAGGTTGATACCCTTGTGGTCGCTTAGCGCGCCGCCGGAAACGATTCGGCCTCGGACCGACGTTGCGTCCGTATCCAAAACCCGAAGTTCCACGCTCCCGTCCGCAAGTAGAACTCGGTCGCCACGCTTAACATCCTTCGCGAAATCGCCGTAAGTGGTGGAAGCCTGCTCCGCATTCCCCAACACATCTTTGATAGTAATTGTGAATATGCGGCCGCTTTCGAGCACACAGCGGCCGTTCTCGAATTTTCCCAATCTTATCTTTGGCCCTTGCAGATCGAGCAATATGGCGGGATGCACCCCCATGGCCGCCGCGCTCGACCGGATGCGCTCAATCCGATCCGCATGATCAGCGAGGGTCCCATGAGAAGCGTTGAGCCGGAAAACATCAACGCCCGCTACCAACAGATCGGTGAGGCCGCACGGTGCGTCGTTCGCCGGGCCCAACGTCGCCACGATTTTCGTGTTCCGCATATCTTCCGGCTCACTGTATTAGCCGTACCGGAACTGATCCCCCTGCGGCGAACACCTGAGAAAGCGGAATTTGCATCGCACTCTGTGACGGGTGCTGCCTCAAATATGTGCCGACGTGAAGAGCCCGCTCCACAGAAGATCCAGAAATCATGTCGTATTTTACCACAACGCTTATTCCCGCGCGTCCATTGACGCTTAATAGCTTGAATGGGAAGTGGAAGCGCGGACGAGGGCGTCTTCGCGGAGCCGCAACCTGAGCAGCCACCATATAGGCCGTGAACGGCTTGACGTTCACGGCTCACAGCCTAAGAAAGGTGAGTCCGCCGATGCAACCAGCGATGTATTTGCTCCACCGCTTGTGGCCCATATCCAGGCAGGTGGTAGCGAACTCGGCCGGTACCGACGCAGCCGTGTGGGTCAGACTTCGTAGGTAAAAAGTGCGTGCAGGACAGTGTAATACAGAATCGCGTACACAATTAACGCCCCGACACCCATAAATCCTACCACTTGACTGCCGGCGCTAAACCCACCCGCGATCATGCCGATGGCCGGCAATGCTAATGCGATCGCGGCCGTGACGTGCATGAATTGGCTGCGCTCGTCTTGCGTCAGGTCCGTGCTCGCATGCTCATGAGCGGGGATCGTTTCATCTACATCATTATTTTCAACTTCCGGGATTTTCTCAGCGGTACTGTGCATACTCATTAAGCTTCTTTAACCTGTGCTAATTCAACAATAGTCCAAAATTAGTTTGTATTCAACGCTGAAGAGCCGTATCGGCCGCGCCAGAATTGAACCGGGGTTTTTATCCAAGCATCATCGTCAGGTCCGCACGCTTGTGGCCACGGCCATTGAATAGCTAGAGAAAGAGACGATTAGCCACGATCCCGCGGCCTACGAACGCACTGAATAACCGTTCCGGACAATCACCATCAAACTAATATCCTAATATTCATGCTTGAAATCGAAATGATGAATCGATTCAATCAAGCGAATCCTGTCGAGTTAACCAGTCTTGGGTTGTCAGTTTTTCCCTGTTCGACCGCGCGGCAATAAAAACGATTTGAGCCATTCCGCGGTCGCGGTCAGCTTGTATTGCTGAATAGCCAACGACGGATCAACGTGCTTGGGACACACCACTGAGCATTCTCCGATCACCACGCAGTCCCAGATGCCGTCGTGCTGGGACAGCATATCGGTGCGAATCGCCGCGCCCTGATCGCGCGAATCCATGTTCCAGCGCTGCGCCAGCGCGATGGTGGCGGGCCCGGCATAAGCAGGGTCGAGGCCGTAGACCGGGCACGCCGAGAAACACAACATGCAATTGATGCACATGCTGTACTGCTTATAAACCTCGGCCTGGGCGGGGCTTTGCAGGAATTCGCGCTCGGGCAACGCATGGTCGTGCCGGACGAGCCATGGACGAGCTTTCCCGAGTTTGTCGAGAAAATCCGTCATGTCGAACACGAGATCGCGGACAGTGGGAAAATGGCGCAAGGGAGCGACTTCTATGCGCCCGGCCGTGGCAAATTCGGCGATGCGTTTTTCGCAGGCAAGCCACTCGCGGCCGTTGATCATCATGCCGCAACTGCCGCAAATACCCATCCGGCAGGACCAGCGAAATGTCAGCGAACCGTCAAGCTGGTCCTTGATGTAGTTGAGCGCGTCAAGCACGACCCAATCCGGCCGATATGGGACTTCGAAGGTTTCAAAATACGGTTCCCGGTCCTTCTCTGGCGAAAACCGCGCCACATCGAGCAGTATCACGTCGGACATGATTGAATTCTCCGCACGCTGTTCGATAATCCTCTCGTCAAGTGCATTTGATTAAAACCGCGAGACCGCACCGCCGGGTTCATTTGCGGATGGATCGTGCTCCGCGCCGGTCTTTGCCGGACCGACCGCCGTAGGTTCATTGACCTTTCGTAGCTCCGCGCTTTCGGGCGTCAGAATCCGCACCGATCGTTGATAGGTCAGGTAGGCCCACGCCCAGGTCGACAGCACCTGAAGACGGTTCCAGGGGCCGGCCAAGTAAGCGATATGAACCGTTCCCCACAAGAGCCATGCCAAACGGCCGGCGAGCTTGATCCGGCCAAAGTCAGCGACCGCGAAGGCTCGTCCCACCGTCGCCAATTTGCCCTTATCGCGATAACGAAATGGCGGCGGCTCTTTATATGCGTCTATACGCCGTCCGATCAGTTTGCCGACATAAGCGCCTTGTTGGATCGCCACCGGAGCGAGACCGGGCGAAAAAGCCTTGCCGTCTTGCTCCATCGTCATAAGATCGCCAATGACGAAGACCTCAGGATGCCCAGGCAGCGATAAATCGGCGCGCACTTTGACCCGCCCGGACCGGTCGGTTCCACTCCCCAACGCCGCCGCCAGCGAAGTGGCCTTCACCCCCGCCGCCCAAATCACGTTGCGGCTCGGGATGCGCAGATGTCCGTTTATGATCACGCCTTGTTCGTCGATAACGGTAACTGTCGATGCGGTTTGCACCTGCACGCAGCCACGTTCGAGCTCGCGACGCGCCTTGGCGGCGAGTTCTGCCGGAAACCCTGGCAGGATGCGTGAACCGGCTTCCACCAGCACGACGCTAGTGGTGCGCGTGTCGATATGCCGGTACTCGCGGCGTAACGTGAAGCGCGCCAATTCAGCTAGCGCACCAGCTAGTTCGACTCCGGTGGGGCCGGCGCCCACCACCACGAACGTGAGCAGCGCCTGGATCGAGCCGCAGTCGGTTCCCGCTTCCGCCTGCTCGAACGCACGGAGAATCTTGTTGCGAATGTGCGACGCGTCGGCGGCGCTTTTGAGGCTGGGTGCGACGCGCGCCCATTCGTCGTGACCAAAGTAGTTGTAGCGCGTCCCGCTCGCGACAATCAGATAATCGTAAGAAAGCCTTCGGCTGCCAATTTCAACGGCTCGTGAATCCAAGTCGAAGCCGGTGACTTCGGCCATCACTACCTCGGCGTTGCGCTGCCGCCGCAGCAGAAACCGGATTGGAGCGCAGACTTCGTCGGCCGAGAGGCCGCAGGTCGCGACCTGGTAGAGCAACGGGTGGAATACCGCGTGGTTGGTGCGGTCGACCACTGTCACCCGCACCGGCGCGCGCCGCAGCGCATGCGCGGCATGGATGCCGCCGAAGCCGCCGCCAACGATAATTATGCGGAGCCTTGCGCCGGTCATTTGAACTCTCCGGCGGACTCCAACAGTTCGGGGTTATAACCGGCGCGCGCGAGTATGCGCTTGGCCGCCGCCAGAACTTTCGGACTGTCCACCCAAGGCGAGACTGGAACTCGAGGCGCGGACGCGCCTTGCGCCAACAATCGCTCCACTTCAAGACCAGCCAGGCTTTCACATTGTTCGTATACGCCATCCTGCTTTTCTTCGAGCGGATTATGCGCATCGAGCACCGCCCTTACCGCGCGAAAAGTATAGTCGGCGGGCGGCAGCATCATCAGCGCCGCGAGCACGCCGTGATCGAGCCGCAGCCGTGCGGCAAGCGGCAATGGCTCGCCGCCGCGCTGACGCTGAGCCATCGGCAGCAGGATTTTTTCCTCGAACCGGATATGCTGCAGCAGCGCCTCGCGGAAACGTCCGTAAGCCTCGCACGAAGCCGCGCTGTCTCGACCGGCGGCCTGGAACAACAAGTCGTCGACCTTTCGGTGCTCAGCAGTCATAAACTCACACAGACGCGCCTGAACCGCCAAGCCAGATGTTGCTCGAGATGATGTCACCTTGAACTGTTCCTTCGCTTTATTCTGAATACCTACTATAGTCAGCGCTTGATTATTCGACTCGTGGCTGCCATAAGACGCGCGAAAACGCCCCGTCGTTCTCGACGAACTTTTTTCTCGGAGGGGCGGTAGAAGTAATCCTCCTCCTCGAGCCCTTGCACATAGCCGCCTAAGTCGTTCGGCCCTGCGACCTGGGACACCGGCCGATACCGGTTGGTGGGCGTGAGCGGAGCATTGCTCGGTCCATCAAGCCAGTAGAGCCGGCGATCACGTTCTTTAAGCGTGAGCCGTAGCGCTTCGGGGGCTCGCCAGTCGTTGTGATAAAGGCGTAATTCATCCGCCGCCAGAACACGTTCCAATTCGTGGTCGACACGCCAAGGTTCATTTTCGCGCGAACGAATTACGGTGCCGACAAAATCGTAACGATGCCAATACACGATGCGCATTGGCGTTTTGGCAGGATCGTCAGCCAAATCCTGATAGAGCCATTTCTCGTTGAAGCAAATCCCATACTCCTCGCGTTCGCGCGGGTCATTGACACTGCCTTCGCTCTTTAACGGCGTGCCTAGTAGCCACACCACCATGTTACGGGTCGGTGTCAGTCGCCTCTGAGACGAGTTCGTGTAGGACTTGTTCACGCGCGATGTGCTCAAATAAAATGTCCGTTAACCTCGATGCGAGCGCGACTGGAGGTGAAACGCGCCATTTCCGGGCGATAATCTTTCCTGCTTCCCGCCGCGCCGCGGAATCAAACCGTTCCCGGTTAGGCCTTGAGCTGAGTGGCCATATCGACGAAACGGTCCCACGGGGTCACCAGCCAGGTTTCGGTGGTGGCGTGGCCGAGGCAGCGCACCAGGAGCATCATTTTGGTCGCGGTCTCGCTGTCAGGAGCCTCAAAGATGTCCAGGTAGTCGTACGGTCCGGACACCGCATAGTTGCCCAGCCATTTGACTTGCAGACCTTCCCGCGCCAACCTGGCGCTCAGATCGTGGTTCAGCCGAGCCACGGCCTCGGGATGATCGAGAGCCTCGGCCGAAAGCTTCGTCAACATCGCATAAGTTGCCATTGTGTGCGTCCTCCATTGAATGGCGCGACCAGCCGCCACGGGTTTAACAGCAATTGGCGGGCCAACCGTCATCAGTGCTGGTGCGGAGAATTGCTTGCGTCAGCGGGCGGGCCGGGGAAACGCAGCAGCGCGTGCGGTTCACGCGGGCGGGTGACGCCCGGTCCCACCGACAGCACCGGGCAGGACGCGCGCCGCGTCACTTCCTCGGCGACGCTGCCCCACATGAGATGAGAGAGGCCCCGGCGACCATGGGTCGCCATGATTATGAGGTCGGCGCCAATTTCGAAGGCGGTCTCCAGCACAGCGGTGGCGCGATTGGCGTAAGCGGCCTGGCCGATCAGGATGCGGTAGTTCAGGTACCCGAGCCGTTGCGCCGCCTCCTGGATCAATGTCCGTCGCGCCTGCTGGATCTGATAGTCGCCGACAGCGGCGTCGGAAGGACCGCCGATATAAACCTGCGCCGGCAACAGATGCACCAGCCAGATGATGCCGTTGCGGTTGGAATCAAGCCGGGCGAT
>JBOHWM010000246.1:0-10548 GCA_050736555.1 Binataceae bacterium (SeqCode) | reverse complement strand
GGTGTGCAGGTGCGCGAGGCCTTTCGCGCCAGCCCGGAAATTTACACGCTCGGCGCGCCGCTGGTCGGCGACGATCGCAAAATCGCCTACGACATTGGCGACCTTGAGGCAGGTGTGCCCGGCTCGGTGCTGTTGACGCTGGTGTTGCCGCCACGCCGGCCCGGCAACGTGCGCATCGGGCAGTCGGCCTTTCGCTACGAAGTACCGGGCCAGGGTGAACGCTCCACAAACGTCGACATTACGGTCGAATATACCCTCGACCGCACCCTCACCAGCCGTGCCAATGGGCGCGTAATGAATCTGGTTGATCAAGTATCGATCGCTAAATTGCAGTCCAAGGCTGAAGAAGAGCTTAAAGCTGGCAACGTCGAGCGCGCCACCCGGCTACTCGGCAACGCCATCCAGGGCACTCAGCGGCTTGGTAATATCAAGGCGACCCAGGCCTTGGCCGGCCTGATGGATCAGGTCAAGAAAACCCAGACCCTCCAAGGCGGTGCGGCCAAGACCACTTTGCTGCAGGCACAAGCGGTGGTGCGCAAGACCCAGATGCTCGATCCGGAAGCGCTCAAGGATTTGCAAAAAAGCGAATAGTCAGGAGCTTTAAAGCCTGAAAGCCGTTCCGAGGACCAGCGGTCAAGGACGGACGAGGTGCTTAAGATTATGATCAAGTGCAGCGAATGCGGCTACGAAAATATGGACGGCCTCGATTACTGCGACGGTTGCGGCGCGAAGCTCGAAAGCTCGGGTGCCGCGGCCGCATCCGCTCCAGCTCCCGCAAACCCGGCTGCCGTCGAGCCGGCCGAAACGCCGAAAGAACCCGCGCCGGTACTCGAATCGGCCCCGACCGAGGCAGCGATCGCGCCCGCCGCGCAGGAAAAAACCGGCCCACCCGCTTCGGAAATACCCACTGGTGAGATCCAGCCGGAGGTGAGCGCGGCGACTCGGCCCGCTGCCGCCCCCAGTGCTCCCGCTTCGGGCACGGTGCCGCAGTTCAAGGCCAAGCTCTCGATTGTACGCGGAGGGCGCAAGGGCCAGGAATTCGAATTGGAATCGGGCAACAATCTGGTTGGGCGCTGGGACCCGGAAACCGGCGCCTTTCCTGAGGTTGATCTTGACCAGGACGACCCGGAAGCCAAAATTTCCCGCCGGCATGCGCTCATCCGAATCGATAACGGCAAGATAACGATCGAGGATATTGGCAGTCTCAACGGCACCTTTGTAAATCGCCAACCGCGCTTGGCGCCAGGCAATCCGCTCGAGCTCAAGACCGGCGACGAGATCATCATTGGCAAAACCTTCTTGAAGCTGGTGGTTGATCCGATTTCCTGAAGCCGCGCGACGAGTGTGGGATTCCTGGACTCACTCGCGGGTCTATCTTGCAGATTGGACTGGCCAGCATAAGTGATGACCGGCGGGCGAGTTCGCGGCAAAAAACTGGAATTGTCTTAACCCGATGAAACCGGGAGAGTCGCTGTCGATCGGCCAGATGCTCGACGGCCGCTATCGCATCCACAATGTGCTGGGTCAGGGCGGGATGGGACGAGTTTATCTCGCCAACGACACGCGCCTGGCCAATCGTCCGGTCGCCTGCAAGGAGATGATCATTGGCGACGGACTTCAGGAGCAAAAGGCGATTGCGGACTTCAATCGCGAGGCCAGCGTACTGGCGAGCCTGTCACATCCGAGCATCCCGCAGATAATCGACTATTTCACCGAACTCGGCCGTCATTACCTGGTAATGGAATTTGTCGCCGGCGGCGACCTGCAAAGCCATTTGGACAAGCTTGGCGCGGGAGCGCGGATGCCCGAGGGCAAGGTCCTCAAATGGGCGCGCCAGATCCTCGACGTGCTGATGTTCCTGCATGCGCAAAGTCCGCCGATTGTTTATCGCGATCTGAAGCCCGGCAACATTATGATTGACCAGCACGGGCGCGCGATGCTGATCGACTTCGGCATTGCGCGGTTTTTGCCTTCGAGTGGCCGTGGCACGCAAATCGGCTCGGCTGGCTATGCTCCGCCCGAACAGTACATGGGCAAAATGGAGCCGCGCTCGGACCTGTTTTCGTTGGCCGCGACCATGCACCATCTGCTGACCGGACGCGACCCGCAACTCGAGCCGCCCTTCAGCTTCCCGCCCGTGCGTCAACTGGCCCCAACGGTGTCGGTTGCCACTGAACGGGTGGTTATGCGCGCGCTGGAAAAAGATCTGCTCAAACGTCCGCAATCGGCGCGCGTAATGCGCGATGAGTTGCCGCCGCCGGGGCCTGAGGAGAGCGGGGCGCCGTCGGCGAGTGGCGCCGGTGAAAAGCTGGGTCCGGGCGCGATGGCAACCATCGTGCTTAATCGCCCGGTGGGATTACCGTCAAGCGATTCCCACCCAGTGCCGGCGCAACCCGCTTTGGCGCCCGCGCCACGCGGTTATTCAAGCATCAGCGCGTCTTCCAGCGCGAGCCGCAGCCCGGCGCGGCATAACCCATCATCATCGAGCGCACCCACACAGGGGCTGGCCTCGAAAGCCGCGCCGGTCGCACCAAATAAGGTGAAAAGCGGAACGGCTTCGTCGGCGCCGCAGCGGTCTGCGGAGTCGTCCGCACCGATATCGGCGATTGAACGGGTTGCCACCGCGATCGGTTCGGCGGCAAAAATCGCCGGTGCGATTGGCGCCGCCGTGCGGCAATCATCGCATGCCTCCAACGCGACCGCGAAGACCGGCCCGCTGTCGAACGCTGGCGCGGGCTTACCACCGCGTCCAGGTAGTCAGCGGCCCGTCTCTGGCGGGCCGGCGATCGGGTCGCGGAGTTCATCGCGGCCAATGGCGGGAAACGTAAATCCGTCGCGAACCGACGCAACCGCGGGCGTGTCAAATCGCAATGGCTATGTGGAGGCGGCCGCGCCGGTTGCGGGCGCGAGATTGATCGCTATCGACGGAGCGCAATTTGGCGTGATTGGCAGTCGCGTTACTATCGGACGCCGAACCGCGCCGGCTGATCAGGTCGATATCGACTTGGAGGCTCTTAAACGCGGCAATGACCGCGTCTCGCGCCATCATGCGGAAATAATCAACCAGGCTGGCGAGTATTACATCCGTGACCTTGGCAGTTTGAACGGCACCTATATTGGCGGCCGCGGACGGCTGGAACGCGATCAGTTGTACAAGCTCAAAGACCGCGACGAGATTATCCTGGGCGGCACCAAGTTGCTGTTCCGAAGAGGCTGAGGTCGGCATGATTACGTGTCCCGAATGCGGCCAGCAGGCGAACGACGGCGCGAGATTTTGCGATCGCTGCGGACAAGGCTTGGACAATGCCGCGAAGGCTCCCTACCTGCCCCCGCTTAAAGATGGCACCGAGCTGAGCGGCGGTTTCAAGATTGTCGCTTTGATCAGTCAAAGTTCGCTTGAGAATCGCTATCATGCCGAGCGGACGAGAAATGGTGCGCTCGCGTATTTCCAATTGCGTGAGCGCAGTAGTCCCGAAGGCGCGGCCGATTTCTCAATTCCCGAAGCGGAATCCACCAGCGAACCCAAGGAGGTCGCGGAGGATCCCGCCGGACCGCATGCGAAAACCGCCGAGTTGAAGCTCAAAGATAGTGCGCCGGACAAGACGGCCCCCGACGATACCAGTGCGTCCGCCTCGGAATTTTCATCTTCGCCCGCCATGAATACCACTGCGGTCGAAGCAAAGACGGAGGAAGATCGCGGCTGGGTTATCGGCGACGAGGAATCCGGCGATTCCAATCATGATGTGGACGAAGCCGAAACGCCCGTCGCGGACGCCGCCATCGTGACGTCAGTGAACGATGCTCCGTTCGCCGCGGACGAAGTCACGGCGACGCCCGAGGTTTCCGCGTCGGTAGAGAACGAACCGGTTTCATCCGCCAGGCAGGATGATTTGGGCGAGGTTTTCGGCCGTGTCCTGGCGCTTTCGTTGACACTCAATCATCCTGCCCTGCAACGCGCACTCGAAGGCTTTGCCGATAACGGCCGCGTTTATATGGTCTATCCGGATGAAGAACTGACGCCGCTGTCACGCCGTATGGTGGGCAAGCCGACGCGCGAGGTTGATGCGGTAAACGTTATTATTCAGGTCTGCCAGGCGGTCGCGTTTGTGCATCGGCGAGGCCTGCGGCTCAACGATATCTGCCCTGATTCAGTCGCTTACGGTGCCGACGGACGCATCAAGCTGACCGGGCTGGAATATGTCAGCAACGACAATGAGTTGCAGGCCGAGCCGATTTTCAACGACGGCTATACCGCACCGGAAATTTATCGCCGGCTTGGCGTGGACAAGCGCGCCGATTTGTTTTCGGTCGCGGCACTGCTCTACACCTGCCTGACCGGCGCACGGCTCGACTCGGAGACTTGGGTTGAAGAGGCTGGCACGATCCGTTTCTATCCGCCGCATGTGGTGACTCCCGCGCTGGAACAGGTTGTGCGCCGAGCGCTGGCCATCACCCCCGCCCAGCGTTTCCCCAATATTGACGCTTTCAAAGCGGAACTGGTGCGGCTCAACAGCATCGTGCGGCCGCAGGCCGCGGCTTTGACCGACGTCGGCATGGTGCGTGAACACAATGAAGACGCCGTGATGGCGATCGCATATCAGCGTGACTCGCTGGTGGAACCCGCGCAGAATTTTCTTTATGTGGTTGCCGACGGCATGGGTGGCGCGGCAGCGGGAGAAATTGCGAGCGCGATTGCGGTCTCCGCGATGAGGCGATACGTCGAGGGCAAGCTGGCGGCCGGTGCGATAGCCGATTTGAGCGAGTTGCTGCGCATGGCGATTGAACATGCCAATGAAAAAGTCCTTGCATATCAGGCGGCTCATCCGGAATCGCGCGGGATGGGCTCGACCGCGGTGAGTGCGCTGATCGTGCCGCCGGAGGCGGCAATCGCCTGGATAGGGGACAGCCGCGCATATCTGTGCGACAATTCCGGATTGAGACAAGTAACCAAGGATCACTCGCTGGTGCAGCGATTGATCGAGCTTGGGCAGATCACCGCCGAACAGGCGCGCCATCACGAACACAAAAACGTGATCACGCGTTCACTCGGCGCACGCCAAAGGGGCGTGGCGGGAGCTGAAGCGCTGGCCTTGAAGCTAAAGCGCGGTGACCGCCTGATGCTGTGTAGTGACGGCTTGACAACCCATGTTGAGGACCATGAAATCAGCAAAGCCCTGCGCCGCCATGAGGACCCGTACGAGGCGGCGCGCGAGTTGGTGGTGGCGGCCAATGCGGGCGGGGGTACCGATAATGTATCCGTGGTGGTGATACACGCGGTCTGACACCGATGGCCAATACGCCCAATTCGCCTCCGGCCGCGTCCGGTGCTTTGCCGGGACCGCTGGAAGCGGGCACCATCCTGCAAAGGCGCTATCATATCGTGCGCCTGCTCGGCGGTGGCGGGATGGGTATGGTATATTTGGCGCACGACCAGCGCCTCTCCAATCGCCCCTGCGCGATCAAGGAGATGGTCGATCACTTCATCGACCCGCAACAACGCGTCGAAGCCAATGAATACTTCGCACGCGAAGCCGATACCTTAGCGCAGCTCAAGCACCCGGCCATCCCGGCGATAAGCGACCGCTTCGACGACCAGAATCGCCATTACCTGGTGATGGAATACGTCGAGGGCCGCAATCTCGAAGAGGAGTTGGCGGCACGCGGAGGGCCGTTGACGGAAGGCCTGGTGATCGATATAGCGCGCCAGCTCTGTGACGTGTTGGCGTATCTGCACGAACTCAAGCCGCCGATCGTCTATCGTGACATGAAGCCCTCCAACGTGATGCTCACGGAGAAGGGACGCGTGGTGCTGGTCGATTTCGGTATCGCGCGGCTCTTCAAAGCGGCGCGCAAAGGCACCATGATTGGCACCTTGGGATTCGCGCCGCCGGAGCAATACCAGGGGATTGCGGATCCTCGCAGTGATATCTACTCACTCGGCGCGACACTGCATTACGTGATAACGGCGCGCGATCCCGAAAAATATCCGCCCTTCAGCTTTCCACCGGTGCGCGATCTGCGCCCCGCCGTCTCGAGCAATCTGGCTGGGGCGATTGATCACGCTTTGCGTTACGAAATGCAGCAGCGCCCCGCCACCGTGCGCGATTTCCGCGACATGCTGCTTTATGGGCGCGGTCTCGAAGCCGCTGGCGCGTCCTCGGTAAGCTCCAAAAGCGGCACCGCTGGCCTGGCGTTGAACCCGGCCGATCACCGCGACGGCCTCACGCGCATACGCCGGCGTCCGCGCGGACGCCGTCGCGCAGTCGGGCTGATGATTTTTTTTCTGGTGGTTGGCGGAGCCGCCTTCGGCGCGACCTATATCTATTCGAATCCGCAGTTGCAGGCGCGCTTGGGGATCAAGCCCTATATCGATCAGTTGCCCTGGAAGCATGACGAATTGGTCGCCAAAGCCGAGCAACATCCGCTGGGCTTCGAGCGCATGACGGTGATGCTGTCGACGCGCGAGGGAGATCCGCTGTCGAGTGCGAAGGCGAGCTTCACCAACACCGAATTGGCCAATGCGCGCTATCTCAAATGGAACGCTTCGTTTAAAAACCTGATGGCCGGGCTGGCCGGACGTAACGATAAAATTGAAGCGCGGTTTTTCAGCCCCGCGGGAGTGCAGCTGGCCTCCAGCGACGATTCGCGCTTTGTCGGACCGGACCAGGCGATGGTTGATTTCAGCGCTGTCGCCCTGATGCCGGACACCGGTTCGATGATGCCTGGCAGCTACAAGATCGCGTTGTACAATGGCGACAATTTTCTCGCTGAGGAACAGTTTCAGATTACCCAGGATGTGGCGGCCGAACACGCTGAGGCCGCTGCTGCCGCACGCGCCAAGGCGGCTGACGCCGCTGCCGAGGCGAAGCGGCGCACCGAGGCCGAGAAAGTGGCGATGATTCAGCGGCGAATGCGCAAGCCGCTCACCTTGCAGAGCGTCGAGTTCATCAACACGACCAAGGATGGCACCGCGCTATCGCACCCGAACACCGTCTTTAAGGTTTCGAAAGTGTTGTTCGTCGGATGGAGGGTAATTTTTGATAATCGCCTCTATGGTCTGGACAACAATCAGTACCGGGTTGACGCCGCGTATATAGGGCCGGACGGCGGTACGTTGGGCAGCGTCGACGACGTGCAGACGGTGGAGTCGACCAGCGATCGTGCGGTGTTTAGCGGGCGCGTCGGCAACTCGGCGGGCGGCGCCTTTCTGCCGGGGCTCTATAAGGTAAACTTCTATCTTAACGGGAATTTTATCGCCGCGCGCAAATTCCGTGTGGTGGCCGACGCCAGTCTTCCTTACAGCCGCGCTCCCAGCGCCCCACCCGGGTCGAGTACGTCCGCTTCGGCGGAGTACGGACTCGAACTGCCGACCGTTGCCAGCGGCGATATCATGGGCTTGGGCGGACACGACAGCGTGCCAATGGAATTGCGCTTGCGTCCGCAGCCCAACGGATTTCTCCATGGCGAATTGGTGATTCACATGAGTGGCTACGGGACCACGCCGATCGAAGGCTTTGTGCGTGGCGATCATCTCCAATTCCAGGTGCCATATGGGACTCAGACACTCTATTTCGAGGGCAAGCGTGACAGCGACGTTCTGAGTGGCACCTTCGAAGCCACGCCGTCGGGCGATCATGGCACTTGGTCAACGCATGCGGATTGAATCCGCGGCTTGTCACACATTTGCGCAAAGATTATCTGGAGGCCGCGTTCAGGATAAGAAGTTCGTGTCGCGCACAACGAACGCGGTGAGTCTCAATAAAAATGGCACTGGATGTTTCACGTGAAAAATTGCTGTTTTACGCCGCGGCCGGCGGGTTGGGCGGTTTCGCCGCGTGGGGCGCGGCCGAACCGTTTTTGGGCATTCGTTCAGTGTACGGCCGTGATCTTTTGCTTGGTGCCTTGATTGGCCTGTTCATCGGCGCTTTTCTCGCGTGTATCGAGGCTCTTAGCGTCGGTCAATGGGCTCAGGCCCTGCGCGGCATCACTTGGGGTGCGATCATCGGAATCATCGGGGGCGCCATCGGGCTCCTGCTCGGCGAAATTCTGTTCGATGTGCTCGGCGGGCTCAACGGACGGATTATCGGATGGGCGGTGCTGGGCCTGCTGGTCGGAGTGGGAGTTGGATGGGCCACGCGCTCGAGTTCCCGCCGGCGCAACGGTGCTTTGGGTGGCCTCATCGGCGGTGCGATCGGCGGCTTCGTTTATCAAATCGTCACCACCGCTTTGCCACAAGCGGCCGGCCGCGCGATCGCGATAATCCTGATTGGCGCACTTATCGGCTTCTTCATCGGCCTGGTCGGAGAATTGCTAAAGCGAGGATGGTTGATGGTGGTGCGCAGTCACAGCCGTAATGCGCGCGAGGGGCGTGAGTATCCATTAACCAAGCCGGTCACGATTATCGGTCGCGCGGAGGAAAGTGATATAGGTCTGTTTGGTGACCAGACGGTGCTTGGACGTCACGCGATCATCCGGCACGAGGGCAAGAATTTCCTTTTGACCCCGACCAGCGGCGGACAAGTATTGGTTAATCGCCAGCCGGTCAACGGGCGATACACACTGCGGAGCGGCGACCGCCTTGAGATTGGCGGGACCTTGTTTTTGTTCCGTGAACGCACCCAGGCATCGCATAATTGACCATGTTGGTACGCGCGCGGGCTGTTTGTTACTCGCCGCGATGGGTGCGGCATTGGTGCTGGCCGCCTGTGCGACTCGACATCAGGTTTACATGCGACCGGTATCAGTGCAGACGCTGCAGTTTTACCCCTACCAGGTAAAGGGCTTCGAAAACAGCTATCCCAAACGCAGCATCATGGTCCTGCCGCCGGTCGACGCGCGCAATTTCGCGGACGCGGCGGGCGTTGGTCATGAACCTTATAACGGCAACGTCGCGATCGGGGTAGTGCTCGATCAGACTGGCAAAATCGATCAGCGGCTGTACGGTTTGCCCTTGGCGCCGCTGGTGCAACGGGCAATTTCACAATCGGCGCAGGAAGCCGGCATGGCTGCATCGACTTCGACCGAGCCGCTTGCCACGGCGCTGCGGGCCCGCGCAGCCGATTACGTTCTCACCAGCCGCATTACGCGATGCTGGGTGAATAAGCACCGTGGACCAGATACTCCGGCCGGACCGGCGTGGTTTACCGCGGCCGATGTTTCATTCGATGTCGCAATCTATAAAGCGCCTTTCAACGTCCCCTTCTGGCAAGGCAACGGTTCGGCGGCTTACGATGATCCACCCGTGATGCCGGGCATGAACCCGGAAGACGATACGGAAATTTATGATCAGCCGAGCCAGGTGTTGTCGGTGGCGCTGACGCGGGCGGCGGCCGGGATCTTCAAGAGCGATAGCCTGCATCAGCTTATGGTTGAGGATGCCGCCGCGTCCAAGCCATAGCGGCGTTGAATCGTGGGCACCGTCGCGGCCGGGCTGCCCCAACGTGATTCGTTCGTCTTCGTGGCCTTTCGCCGCCATTCCAGTTTCGTTAGTTTTGAGACTTATCCAAAGTCGTTGTTGGCACGTGTAGGAAATCATGGCCGATCCTGTTCAAACCGTCAGTGCGAACCATCATCACGCTATCCCGCTGATGCATCCGCACGTGAGCGAGGTTTCGTGCGCACTGGTGATTTTCGGAGGAGCGGGCGATCTTAGCCACAAGAAGCTGCTGCCCGCGCTCTACAATCTTTCGTTGGACAAGCAGTTGCCGGATCGTTTCGCAATCGTAGGCTTCTCGCAGGAAGAGCTTGATGATGACGCTTATCGCAAGTTCGCCCGCGACGGCATTGAAAAATTTTCGCGTCAGCCGTTAAACGAGGAGCATTGGCAAAAGTTCGCGCCACTGCTGCATTTCGTCAGTGGCAATTTCAATCAGGCGGACGATTACAAAAAGCTCGAACAACAGCTCGAACAACTCGACGCGGATGCGTCAATCGGCACCAACCGTGTCTTCTACTTCGCTATTCCGCCACGCTTCATTGATATGTGCTCGTCGGCGCTCAGCGGCAACGGCATGGTCGCGCCCGCGACCAATGACAATCGCCGCTTTACGCGTGTGGTGGTGGAAAAACCGATTGGACATGATTTGGCCAGCGCGGAGGAGATCAACGCTCAACTCGCGCGCCATTTCCGCGAAGAGCAGATTTTCCGCATCGACCATTACCTGGGCAAGGAGACCGTCGAGAACCTGATGGTGTTGCGGTTTGGCAACGCGATCTTCGAACCGCTCTGGACCGCGCGCTTCATTGATCACGTACAGATTACCGTGGCTGAGCAGGAGGGCGTCGGTACTCGCGCCGCTTACTACGACCAGGCTGGCGCACTGCGCGACATGGTGCAAAGCCATATCCTGCAGGTGTTGTGCATGATCGCGATGGAGCCGCCACGCTCAACCGAACCCAACGCGGTGCGTGATGCCAAGCTCGACGTGCTGCGTTCCTTGCGTCCGATGGAGCCGCAGGATGTCGTGCGCTGGGCGGTGCGCGGGCAGTACGAAGAAGGGCTGGTCGCGGGTGAGAAGGTCGTGGGCTATCATAGCGAGGAGCATATAC
>JBOHWM010000245.1:0-4112 GCA_050736555.1 Binataceae bacterium (SeqCode) | reverse complement strand
GACGCGGTGGCTTCGATGCTGTACCTGGACTACGGCCGCAAGGAAGGGGAATGGATCCCCAACGTTTTCGGCGGGCGCGAGAATCTCGACGCGGTCAGCTTCATCAAGATGCTCAACGAGACCGCCTACGGCCGCTATCCCGGGATCACGACGATTGCTGAAGAGTCAACCGCATGGGCGGGAGTGAGCCGGCCTACATATGTCGGCGGACTCGGCTTCGGCTTCAAATGGGACATGGGCTGGATGCACGATACGCTCGAGTATTTCTCCAAGGACGCGATCCATCGCCGTTATCATCATCGCGATATTACGTTCGGATTCCTTTATGCCTGGAGTGAAAATTTCGTGCTGCCGCTTTCCCACGACGAAGTCGTGTATGGCAAACGTTCGATGCTGTCGAAGATGCCGGGTGATCGCTGGCAGCAGTTCGCCAATCTCCGCTCGCTGTATGCCTATATGTGGGCGCGGCCCGGCAAGAAGATGATCTTCATGGGCGACGAGTTCGGCCAATGGAACGAATGGAATCACGATCAGAGCCTGGATTGGCATTTGAGCCAATACGGCGAGCATCGTCAGTTGCAGGACCTGGTGCGCACTTTGAACCGCATCTATCGTGACGAACCGGCGCTTTCCGAAGCGGATACGGAGCCCGCGGGCTTTCGCTGGATCGACGCTGACAACGCCGACGCCAACTCGGTCGCGTTCATGCGTATTGCGCCGCAAAGCGGACGGCGCCTTTTGTGCGCGTGCAATTTCTCGCCGGTGATTCGCGAGGACTATCGTGTCGGTGTGCCGGTCGGCGGACTCTATCGCGAGATTCTCAACACCGATGCCGCGATGTTTGGCGGGAGCAACGTTGGCAATGCCGGCGCGGTTATGGCCGAAGCGATGCCCAGCCACGGCTTTCCCTATTCATTGGCGCTGAAACTGCCGCCATTGGGCGTGCTATGGTTCGCCTTCCCGGACAATCTGTACTAACGAATCGCGGGAGAAGCGAGTGTGCCGCTGAGCTGGTAGGGTCCGGCGCTGGGCGGATGGGGTAGGAAATTCAGCAGCAGACCTAAGTGATGGCGTCCTTCAGGGGTTGGATTGAGATACATCGTCGCCTTGATTTCGCTCTCGGCCGGATCTTCGGGGTCGAACTGAACCGACCCATGCACTTCGATTTCCGCGTCACCCCCATGAGCTTCGAGTTGCCGGATATACATCACGCCGTTGCTCACGCGGAATTTGCCGAACACGGTACCGAAATGAATCGCCGGAAACCCGGGTGAGGGCTGAACTGAAAGGCGATTGGCCGAAAGTGTGAAGTCCCCATTGTTCTCCACCAGGTTGGAACCGGCAATCTCCGCGTCGCCCTGGCCCGAAAGAAAACCCCTCACTACCGCGCCCATATTGATGAGCTGCAGGTTATCGGCCAAATCGAGAGAATTGAGATTGAAATTGACATCGACGAGATGCGCGCGACGGTGCACCGAGGCGTGCACACTGCCGCCGTACAATGCGGCGTTTATATTAAGCCCCGGACTACCCATGAACAGCGAGCCCAAAGTCGGGGCCAGCGTCACATTCTTACTGCGCAGGAGAACGCCGTCGTTGGGACCGGCCATCGATATCAATTTGACGTTATGTAGGCGCGCACCCAGCGGCAGATTGATGGTCTGACCCTGGTAGGCGACTTTGAGTTTGAATGGCGTCAGAAACGAGGACAGCGTCGCTCCATACGGAAAACTCGCGACGAGGAAGATGACGAAGAGGATCGCGCCGAAAATCACATAGGCGGCAATTGCCCAGCGTCCCCGCAGAAATTTAAGGAATTGCGCTCGCGTCAATCGTTCAGCCATTCCGGCCCAAGGCCGCGCAGATCATATCCACATCGTAGCTATGCGGGTCCCCGCTGCGCTGATGAATACGTAAATCGGATACCGTCACCGGCACATCGAGTGTCTGTACGCCATAGAGCGCGTTGACGATCTGCCCCAAGCTGACATCGTTGAGTTTCAGATCGACGGCATGACGGATAAAGCCACCCGCCACTGGCTTGTCGGACGGCGTAATTGAGCCGATTTTATCGCGGCCGACGCTCTTGGTCAGGGTTTTTTCAATCACTGAAAACAGTGAGAAGTCTTTGCCGCCGCTGACTGTGCGTTTTTCCGTGGACGCGAGTTGTGTCTTGAGGTGTTCCCAACGACGCATCATCGCGCGCACCTGGACCAATTGATGCTGCCGGGTTTGCACATTGTTCCGCAGATCGCCGCTGAGTCCGACGAGGGGCTGGTAAATGAGATTGTAAGCCAGTAAGACCGCGATGAGGGCGCCGAGTGCTTTGAGCAGCACTTTCTCACGCTGTTCGCGTCCGCGATACCATGAACGCGCGCTGGACCAATAGGGTCCGAGTGCCGCGTCTAGAAGTTTAGCCGGGCCTTCGAAGATTGCGAGCAGCTGTTGGCGCAGCAAATCGCGATATTTTTCCAGATTCCGCCGCATCGTCGATCAGTCCATTTCCCCGGCCGAATCCTTGAGCGTGGCACTGAAGTGGAAATCAACCTTGGTGGCGTCCGCGCCAGCCGCCGCGTGATCAAGATTTATCTGGCCAAAAGCGGGACTGCGCTCGAGCGCTTTTTTCAAGATATCAACCGAAGCGAACGAATCCGCGGTGCCCTCCATTTTGACACCGGAATCGTTAATTTGGATGTCGCTCAATTCCACTGGGAGGCCCGGCGGTATCGCGCGCGAGAGCGCCAGCAACACGTCGAGCGGTGAACCGTGGCCGAGATTGCCACCCATCATGTGCAATCGCCGGTCCATTTTGCCCAACTCGCCATGTAGTAACGCCGCGGTTTGTGCGGGATTCTGATTGCCCAATGCCGGCGCCGCGGCCGCTTCGATTTGGTTGTTGAGCAGTTGAAGTTTGCGCGCGCTAACGGACATGCCCAGCGCGAAATGTAAGATGATAAGCGCAATCAGGACGCCGCCGAGAATGGCCGGAATTCGCAGCGGACCAAGCGTGCCGGTATGACCCTGGAAGGCGAACTCGGACTGGCGGAAGTTCAACAATTCGAGAGGTCGGGACGGCGTCTCCGCCAGCAGCATCGCGACGCAGGCCGCATAGCGAAGCGGCTCCGACTTGATGCCGTGAATCAGCGCCGAGTAGTCGAATTCGTCGACACTGCGCAACTGCATTTCCAGCGCGTCGGCAAAGGCACGGCGTACCGTTGCCGCGGCCGCAATCGGCCCGGTCAGCACCAGGTCGGTCTGCTGATGCGCGCCGGCATGAGCCAGCATGATCTGGCGCGCGGCACCCACAATCGCCAGTGCCGCCGGCTGCGGTAGGGGATTGCCATTATTTGAGTTAAGACCCACGCTGACGGTGCGCAACGCGCGCGGCGTACCGTCGGCGTCAATCAGCACCATGGAAGTGCTGGCGTGGTCGATGTCCAAAACCAGGTGAGCTTCATGAGCGCCGTTTTGCGACCTCGCGAGCAGACCCGCCAATGCCAGCGTTCCGAGCGTGACCACCTTGGGATCAAGCCCCGCCCGCGCAAGCAAATCGAGATGGCGGCGAAGGTCGTCCTTGCGCGCGATCGCGGCCATCACCAGAGTGGCGGAGGCGGTGCGGCCCACTCGCGTAAACGCGACCACGGCGTCATCAACCGCGAACGGCAGATGCTCCTCCAGCGCGAACGGTACCACTTGCCGCAGCCGGCGATTGTCGCCGAAAGGAAGTTCGAGCAGGCGCTTGGCGACGAATTCGCCCGGAAGAGTGGATACCACGACGTCGGGTTTGCCGCAGGCGCCAAGCACGCGTGCGATGGCGCCGGTTAAATCGGCCTCGTCACTGGTGCGTTCCTGCTCATGAACGCCAACCAACTGCAGCGCGTTCCAAGTGCGTTCCGCCACTGCCGCGCGTACATTGTTGCCGGAAAGTTCCAGCGCGAGGATCCGCTGCCCCATCAAAAACCCCGCTGGTTATCCTTTTGCGGGCGAGGTTCGTCCGGCGAAAAATGATCAAGCTGCAGCATTTCTAATCCTCGTGCCACCACACCAACATCATGGTGCCGTTTAGATTGCGGCGGAACATCGCGTAAATCCGTTTGCGCGCGCCCGCGAAT
>JBOHWM010000244.1:0-4498 GCA_050736555.1 Binataceae bacterium (SeqCode) | reverse complement strand
CAATACTATTCGACGCAGGCCTCAAAAATTTATTCAGTTCCGATCGGCAATCAAAAAATATCCTCCTTAACCGGTAGCGCGACTTCGCAGACTTGCAACCTTGGACCCGATTTCATGGGGTGGGCGGAGGATGTGCACCGGATTGGCTCGACAGCGAGCGGAATCGCGACGAATGTCATGCGCGTGCTAAAATTCTCCGTATAAGACATTCTTTCAGGGTCAGCCGAAACGGAACCGGAGGACTGAATGGATTTCAACTATAGCGAGGAGGCGGAGACGTTCCGCCGTGAATTTCGCGCTTGGCTGGCTGCTAATGTGCCGACCGGCCAGCGTGACGAACTTACAGGCGAGTTCACGCACAGCGAGGACGCCGATTTCAACATGCACCGCCAGTGGCATCGCAAGATGCATGCGGCCGGATGGGTCGGTGTAAGTTGGCCCAGGGAATACGGTGGCCGCGGTGCCACACTCGAACAGCAAGTGGTCTACAACGAGGAAATGGTGCGTGCCAACGCGCCCAGCCTGGTTAATGCACTCGGCATTATGCTGGTCGGACCAACCCTGATTCATTGGGGCAACGAGGAGCAGAAAAAGCGCTACGTACCCAAGATTCTCTCCGCCGAGGAACTATGGTGCCAAGGCTATTCGGAGCCGAACGCCGGCTCAGACGTGGCCTCCTTGCAAACCCGTGCGGTCGAGCAAGGCGACTACTTCATTGTCAACGGCCAGAAGGTCTGGACCTCCGGCGCGCATCACGCCGACTGGTGCATCCTGCTCACCCGCACCGATCCCGAGGCGCCCAAACACAAGGGCATCAGCTATCTGTTGGTGGATATGCATAGCCCGGGTGTAACCGTGCGTCCGCTCGTGCAGATCACCGGAGATCGCGGCTTCAACGAGGTTTTCTTCGAAGACGTTAAGGTGCCGAGAGAAAACCTGGTCGGCCAGAAGAATCAGGGCTGGCAAGTCGCGGTGACCACCCTGATGTTCGAGCGCACCGGAATCAGCGCTGGCCGCGACATGATGAGCATGGTCGAGGATCTTGCGGACTTGGCAAAAAATATGCGGCGCAATGGCTCGGCGTCGTGCGAAGATACGGAAGTGCGTCAGCGGATCGCGGGTTTCGCCTGTGACGCGATGGCCTTGCGTTATAGCAACCTTCGCCAACTAACGCGGCGGCTTAAGGGATTGCCACCCGGGCCGGAAGGCTCGATGGGCAAACTCACCACCAGCGAGCTCAATCTGAGGATCGCGAAGTTCGCCATGGAGCTGCTGGGACCCTATAGCCAGATGGAATACCAGGCGCCGTTTGCGCCCGATCGCGGTAAATGGTCCTACAAGATGCTGTCATCGCGTGCGCTCACGATCGCGGGTGGCACCAGCGAAATCCAGCACAACATAATCGGTGAACGGGTGCTTGGCTTGCCCAAAGGTTAAATCGCGCCACATTTGCGACAATTCGAGGTCATGAACCGGGCGGCTATGAGGGCCGCCTTGTCACCCCTTCGAATTTTCAGCCATTGCGTCGGCGTATGACCTTTAGTTTTGAAATTTCCCGTGCTGTTGTGCGAAACTCAATTCATAGGGTTAATCGAATTTTCAACGCGAAAAATGCATGGGCAGCCGCCGCAACGGCGGCGAGGAACAACGATGGATTTCAAATTCGCCGACGAAGACGAAGCAGTCCGCCGTGAGGTTCGAAATTGGCTCGGCCAGAATCTGCCGAAGGATCATCGCAAATATCCATTTTCAGTAGAATTTATGGCGGGCGAGGAGGGCGAGGAGTGGCGGCGGCGGCTCGCCTGGCATAAGCGGATGCACGCCGGCGGATGGGTCAGTATCGGATGGCCCAAAGAATATGGCGGTCGCGGTGCTTCCCTTAGCCAGCAGTTCATCCAAAAAGAGGAGCTGGCCGCGGTTGGCGCGCCGGAACTGGTCAACGGCCAGGGCATCAGGTTGGTCGGTCCGACCCTGATGCATTGGGGGACGGAAGAACAGCGCCGTCGCTATCTGCCACCGATGCTCGCGGCCGAGGAAATCTGGTGCCAGGGCTATTCTGAGCCGAATTCCGGTTCCGATCTCGCTTCTTTGCAAACACACGCGGTCGACGACGGGGACTACTTCGTTATCAATGGACAGAAGGTGTGGACCTCCGATGCGCATCACGCGGACATGTGCTTCCTGTTGGTGCGCACCGATCCCGAGGCGCCCAAGCATAAGGGCATCACGTACCTGCTGGTCGACATGCACAGTCCAGGCATCACCGTGCGCCCATTGGTGCAAATGACCGGCGATCGAGGCTTCAACGAGATGTTCTTCGAAGACGTGCGCGTGCCCAAGAAGAACATTATCGGTGAGAAAAATCAGGGCTGGCTGGTGGCGCTAACCTCGCTAATGTACGAGCGGCGCGCACGCGACATGACGGAGGTGGTGACGGAATTGGCGCGACTGGCGCGGGCGGTCAGGCGTAACGGCGGTTCAGCCTGGGACGACTCCGATGTGCGCCAGCGGATCAGCGAATTCATGTGCGAGGCGCAGGCGATCAGATACACCGGGCTGCGCCAGTTCACGCGCGAGCTGAAGGGTTTGTCGCCTGGCCCGGAAAGCTCGATTCAGAAAGTTGCCTACAGCGAACTCAACGTCCGCATCCAGAAATTCGCGATGGAGCTTTTGGGCCCATACAGCCAGTTCGCCTACCAAGCCCCTTTGGCCATCGACGACGGCAAATGGTCGTATCGGATGCTCGCCGCTCGTGGCATGACGATCGGCGCGGGCACCAGCGAAATCCAGCGCAACGTGATCGGCGAACGCGTTTTGGGTCTACCCAAGGGTTTTTGACGTAACGCCAAAGGCGCAGCGCGTCGGGCGGCAAAAATGCCGTCACGGTTGCTAATAGCGGAACGGGCCGCGTTCTAAGAAACGCGGCCCGTTTTGCAAGTAGCGTAATCTAAGCGGTATGTGCGATCACGTACGAGCCGGCCTTGTCGATAGCCTGCTGGCCTTCCGGCAAAATTTTTGCGAACACGTGCCACACGTGGACCATGTCGTCCCACACTTCGAGGTCCACTTTAACTCCCGCAGCTTTGGCACGTTCGGCCACGCGGGTCGAATCGTCGAGTAGCACTTCCGCGTCGCCAACCTGAATTAGCAGCGGTGGTAAGCCGCGAAAATCCGCGTGCAATGGCGAGAGCAGGGGGTTTTTCAGATCGGCGGTGCCCGCGTACATCTTCGCCATCCGGGATAGACCGGGCTTATCCACTGAGGGGTCACGCTCAGCGCGTGTTTTGACTGAATCGCCGCTGCCTTCGAGATCGTTCCAAGGCGAAATCAGAATTCCGGCAGCCGGTTGAGGGCCGCCACCGTCGCGAATCGCGAGCAGCGCGGCGAGCGCCAATCCGCCGCCGGCGGAATCGCCCGCGACCACGATCTTGCCCGGTTTGTAACCCTGCGCCAACAGCCATTTATAGCTTGCGACGGAGTCGTCAAGCGCGGCTGGAAACGGATGTTCCGGGGCAAGGCGATAGGCGAGCGCAAGGCCGCGCGCATTGGCGGCGCGCGCTATCCGCGCGATCATCGCGCGATGGGTGTTGACCGAGCCCATCACGTAACCGCCGCCATGCAAATACAGGATCACACGATCGCTGGCGGCATTGGGCGGAATGATCCATTCCGCCGGAACACCACCGGACTCGACCGGCTCGCATTTGACGTCGCTGGCGACGCGTTCGCTGACTTTTTCCATCGCGCCGCGCATACGTCCCACCTCTGCGCTCGGATCGCGCGGGATCGAACGCAGAATTTCGACGACCTTGGTAAGTTGTTCAGTGATCATCAGAATTCCCCCTATGCCTGCGTCCGTGGACCACGCAACAAGCGCCCCGGCAATGCCCCGGTGTGCTCATTGTTGCGCAGCACTACTTCGCCATTAACGATGGTCGCGGCCAGACCGGTGGCCTTCTGCTTTAGACGGCGCGCGCCCGCGGGCAAATCGTGATCTAGCTCCGGCATCATCGGCGCAATCCGATCGGGGTCGAAGATAATAACGTCCGCGGCCCATCCCTCGCGCAGCAAACCACGTCCGCTAAGACCCCAATGCGACGCCGGAACGAAGGTCAGCATCCGGATGGCCTCTTCGAGCATGAAAACCTGCTTGTCGCGTACCCAATGGCTCAGCAGATGGCTCTGCAGCGATGAGTCCATGATCTGCGAGACATGCGCGCCGGAATCCGAGAAGGTCACGACGGAGCGCGGATGGCGCATCATTTCGAGCACGTGTTCCTGGTTCTCGTTGGCCAAGGGCTGCAGGAAAAACTGCTTGAGATGCTTCGCCAGCGCCAAATCGATAATCACGTCCACCGGATCGCGATTCTGTTCGATGGCAAGCTCCGCGACCGAGCGATGGGGCGGATTGGGCTTGTCCATCACGAACATCCACTTGTAATTCGCCCGCCGCACTTCCGCTCCAACTCCGCGGGAATTGGGACGCGGTTCGTTAGCC
>JBOHWM010000243.1:0-5688 GCA_050736555.1 Binataceae bacterium (SeqCode) | reverse complement strand
GCCCTCCGCGGCTTTAGGACCTCCGACGAAGACAACCTCGCCGGTAATAAGCTGGGTAAAGTCCACCAGGGGAATAACCAAGTCACCTGTCATTTTTTCTAGCGCATCGCCTACCGGCCGGTAAAGTGCGGCATAAACCTCGCCCCGGCGCGCGTCCAGAATCGGGGCGACCAGCCGATTGCCGTCCGTGCCGGCACATAACGCCATCGCGTCGAGCGTCGCTACGCCCACCAGCCCGCATCGCGCTCCCAGCACAATACCCTTGGCATAGCTTAGTCCGATTCTCAGCCCGGTGAAGGAGCCGGGTCCGAGCGCGACCGCAATCGCGGCCAAGCCCCTGACGGTCAGGCCCGCGCTGTCTAAAAGCTCGTCAACCATCCGCGGCAGTTCCGCCGCATGCGAACCGCCGGTTCGCGTCATGGAAGCGACGATGCGTCCGCCGGCGACGATACCGGCGCTCAGCGGAGGCGATCCGGTATCCAGACCCAGCACCGGACCGGCGGCCGCTCCCGCCTTCAGCAAAGCCTCAACCGACAATACGCGAGATGTCATTGAGAATCACGAAGGCCATGAGCATCACGAGCAGAAACAATCCGACCTGCATCGCGATCTCGCGATGGCGCAATTGCAACGGTTTGCCGCGCAAACCCTCGATAATGAAGAAGGCCAGATGACCGCCGTCGAGCAACGGCACCGGCAACAAGTTGATCACGCCCAACTCGATACTGAGCATCACGGTGAAAAGTGCAACGTCGGCAAAGCCCTGGCGCGCCTCGCGTCCGGCGATTTGCGCAATCATGATGGGCCCGCCGAGCGCCTTTCGCGCCGGAGTGGCGCCGTCGATAATCTTCCAGATACCGACACAAAGCGTTGCACACATCTCGCCGGTTTGAATAAACGCCTGCGGGATCGCCTGCAGCGGTCCGAGACGACGGGTGGTCTCTGCGCCACTCGGCATCACGCCGATGATCCACATGGGCGCCTTATTGCCGTAAATCGTCGTCTCGTCAATGCGCTTGGGCGTGACTTCGATGTGCACGATTTGATGGTCCGGACCGCGCTCAACGGCGAAATTGACCGGGTGGCCGCCACTGGCCTTAACCGCCTCCGACAACTGATCCCAAGTGGCAATCGGCTTGCCGTCAAAAGCGACAATGTGATCGCCGGGGCGCAGCCCCGCGACATAACCCGGCATCGTGGTCTGAACTTTGCCCAACACCGGTAGCATCGCCGGAACTCCGGTCATCAGCACGATGATCATCAGGAGTGGCGCGAAGAGGATATTCGAGAGCGGTCCAGCCAGCACGATGGCGATCCGTTTGGCCAGAGGCTGGCTTGGGAAAGCGCGTTGGTTGAAAAGTTGGATTAGCGCGGCCGGATGATCTTTGCTGAGCCGTTCGATAGTGAAACCGGGCGTGTTGCCGGAACTAATCTCGCGCAAGAGGAAGGTTTCCTCCGCCGTCAGTTCACGTCCCACGATCGCTTTGGCCGAAGTTGAACAACGCCCCACCACCGTGCCTTGAGAATCCAAATCGGCGCCGCCAGCGGCCATTATTGCGCGGCCAGAGTTGTCCGGTGGAAAGCAGGCCTCGGCGATCGCCGTAATCGCGTCGTCGCCCGACTTACCGCTTTGCCGTATCCATCCGGTATGCTTGGCGGCCGTCAGCAGGTCGAGCTTGATCTCGTTCAAATAGCTCTCGAGCGTCGACTCACTCGGTTCTTCCGAAATTTCATCGCCGAGCATCCGCACGTAACCGCCCAGCGGCGTGGCGCCGAGGGCGTAATCGGTCTCGCCGCGACGCACGCCCCAAATCCGCGGCGGGTAACCAACGGAAAAGCGCAGCACGCGCACGCCGACCTTTTTGGCCACGATAAAATGGCCGGCCTCGTGGACGATGATCAGGATGGCGAAGATGACGACGGCGGCAACGATCGATATAAGCATGATTGTTCGCGCGAGGCCCCGGTCACTTCAGCGCGCATAGTAATATGTTAAAGCGGCGGCGAAAACCAGACTACAGGTGCGGTCGAGCAGGCCGCCATGGCCGGGAAAAATCCAGCCTGAATCCTTGACTCCCGCCGCTCGTTTGAAGGCGGAACTCGCAAGGTCGCCGAGTTGCGCGAGCACGCCGATGAGCACGGCTAAAATCACGATGGAAACCCATGATAAGCGCGGCACCAGCGGCGTGCGCAGGATTATACCCGCCGCAATACATGCGGCCAATCCGCCCAGCGCGCCTTCCACGGTCTTGTTTGGGCTGACACTCGGCAAGAGTTTCCTTTCACCCCATCGGCGTCCGGCGAAATAAGCACCGCTGTCGCTCGCCATCACCAGCAACAACATCAAGATTAGCAGATCGGCGCCGCCCACCTGATTACGCAGCAGGGCGAAATAAGGAAACAGCATCCCGACCCAGAGCGCGCCCAGAAAGGCGAGGCCGAGGCCGCGTCCGATACTGTCAGCGCCGTCTTTCGCCACGCGCGCCACCAGCACCAGCATCCCCAGGACCACGATTGCGGCCGTTATCCACAGTTGCGGCCAAGCCCCAACGTGAGCAAAGAGCAGCACCCCAGCGCTGGCGCCGCCCACAAGCGCAATGACAAAGGATTCATCGCCGCCAACCGAACTCATCTCCGCGACCTCGTACAAGCCCCAAGCCGTCAGCAACGCGATAATCCAGCGAAACGCCTGTGGCGGCACGAACAGAATGATCACCAGCGTCGCCGGTATACCGACGAGCGCGGTCCAAAGCCTAGTTCGCAGCACGCAAGCTTTCGCTACCGGCGCGGTCAAGCGTACCGAAGCGCCGCTCGCGTAATTGGTAAGCGGCGAGCGCGCCTAACAGGTCCCGCTCACGGAAATCCGGCCACAGCGTGTCGGTGAAGTAAAGTTCAGTATAGGCAAGCTGATAAAGGAAAAAATTTGAGATGCGGAGCTCGCCCGAAGTGCGAATCAGCAAATCCGGGTCGGGCATTCCGGCGGTCAGCAATTCATTGTTAATCAGCCGCTCGTCGATTTGATCGGGTGTAAGCCGGCCCGAGGCAACCGCCTCGGCGATGCGCCTAGTCGCCTCGACGATATCCTGGCGGCCACCATAGGAGAGCGCCAGCGCCGTGGTCATCGAACGGTTGCCCGCCGTGGCCTCGATCACCTGGTCCAAGGCGCGGCGCACCTGGTTGGGCAGGCGGCTCATGTCTCCCAGCGCGATCACACGGATATCGCGCTTCATCAGGCGCTTGGTCTCGGTCAACAGGTACCGATGGAACAGTTGCATCAAAAAACGCACTTCGGCGCCGGGCCGAAGCCAATTCTCGTGGGAGAAGACAAATAGAGTCAGGTAGGGAATGCTCAATTCGCGCGCGGCTTCGACCACCGCGCGGACTGAATCTTTGCCGCGGCGATGGCCTTCACAGCGCGCCAGGCCGCGGCGATGTGCCCAGCGCCCATTGCCATCCATCACGATTGCGACGTGGCGCGGCAAGCGCGCGGGATCGAGCGACAGCCCGGGGAATTCGCTTAAAGGAAGTGATGAAGCCACTGTGAACCGCGCGGCGCCACAAACGCCATCAGATCTCCATTATCTCCGCTTCCTTGGCGACCAGAGCCTTGTCAATCTGGTCGATGGCGTCGGTCGTAAGTTGCTGGACCTTGGCCTCGGTCGCGCGCAGGTCGTCGTCAGTGAGTTTTTTATCCTTGTTGAGTTGCTTAAGTTTCTCGTTGGCTTCGCGTCGATGATTGCGGACCGAAACCCGGTATTCCTCGGCCTTCTTGTGCACCTGCCGGACGAGGTCGCGACGGCGCTCCTCGTTGAGCTCCGGAATCGGGATCCTAATCAGCTTGCCGTCGTTCATTGGGTTAAGACCCAAGTCCGAAGTCTGAATCGCCTTCTCGATCTCGTGTATCGCGCCCTTGTCATACGGGGTAATCACGATTAGCCGTGGTTCGGGCGCGGCCAAACCGGCGAGCTGGCGCAGCGGCGCCTTGGCCCCGTAGTAGTTAACCTGCAGACCCTCAACCAGCGCGGTCGAGGCGCGGCCGGTCCGCAGCCGGGTCAATTCATGGCGGAAGGCCTCGACCGATTCATCCATCTGCAGCTCGGCCATTTCAACAATGTCGTCGTTCATGATTCAACGGCCGCTCTCCACCAGAGTGCCGATCGCCTCACCCGTCACCGCCCGTTTTATATTACCGGGCTCGCGCAGATTAAAAACAATAATCGGCATGCGATTGTCCATGCACATCGAAATCGCGGTCGAATCCATCACCCGAAGATTGCGTTGCAACACCTGCAGATAGGTCAGGCGCTCAAAGCGCAACGCCCCCGGCTCACGCAACGGATCGCGGTCATAGATACCATCGACGTGATGGCTCGCTTTGAGAATCACTTCGGCGCCAATCTCCATCGCGCGCAGGCTGGCCGCCGTGTCGGTGGTGAAATAGGGATTGCCGGTGCCGGCGGCGAAAATCACCACCCGGCCTTTTTCCAGATGGCGCACCGCGCGCCGGCGGATATAAGGTTCGCACACCGCCTGCATTTCGATGGCCGAGAGCACGCGGGTAGTCACGCCGGCCTGCTCCAGCGCGTTTTGCAGCGCGAGCGAGTTGATCACCGTCGCCAGCATGCCCATTTGATCGGCGGTGGAACGATCCATCCCGCGCTCTTCGTATTCGCTGCCGCGTAGGATATTACCAGCACCGATAACCAGTGCCAGTTGCACCCCCAGTGCGGCCACTTCCTTGATTTCCTGGGCAATCCGCGTAAGCGCGTCAAGGTCCATGCCGAAGCCTTGCGCGGGTGCGAAGGCTTCGCCCGACAGCTTGAGCAGCACGCGATGAAAGTGGGGCGTCGCGGTGGTCGTCGTGCTTAACTCGTCCATCAGGATTAGTGCCTGTGCCCGTCAGTGCCGTTGAGCAAAGTCGCTCCCGCCAGGAAAACTCAGCGCAAGCATACGTCTGTCATTTTGAACGCGACGAAGAATCCCGGATTCTATTCCTTTACCGGCGCTTTTTCCGGGATTCTTCACTGCGCAGACTCCATTCAGAATGACAAATGGGCTTGCCCGCTGCGATGGCCAAGGAGGTTCCACGCCTTTCAGGTTCAGGCGGGTTTGCCGTCAAGATTCTCGCCCAATTGAAAGCGCGCGAAGCGGCGGATTTCAATCTTTTCGCCGAGCTTGCCGACGTACTCACCGACGACATCATTGATCGTGCGGTTGGGATCGCGCACCCAGGCCTGCTCGTTAAGGCACACTTCCTTGTAGAATTTCTCGAGCTTGCCCTCGACAATCTTGTTTACCACCGCTTCCGGCTTGCCCGCCGCCTGCGAGGTGTAAATGCCCCGCTCTTGCGCGATAATCTCGGCTGGCAACTCTTCGCGACCGACGCAACGCGGATTGGCGGCTGCGATCTGCATGGCGATTTCCTTGACCAAGACCTGGAATTCCGGCGTTTTGGCGACGAAATCGCTCTCGCAGTTGATCTCAACCAGCACTCCCAGCTTGCCGCCGGCATGAATATAAGAGCCGATCGAGCCTTCGGACGCCACCCGCCCGGAACGCTTGGCGGCTTGCGCGATACCCTTTTCACGCAGCCAAAACGCGGCCTTGTCGAGATTACCCCCGCTCTCGGCCAGCGCCTTCTTGCAGTCCATCACACCGGCGCCCGTCTTGTCGCGCAATTCCCTGACC
>JBOHWM010000242.1:0-18220 GCA_050736555.1 Binataceae bacterium (SeqCode) | reverse complement strand
GTTCCCGCATTCGCGCGAACTCGCCCGCCGCCTGATCCCCGACCGCGCCGCTATGATGATCTTCGCCGCCCCGCGTCCAGACGCACTTTTCCGCCTGCGCACGGCGGAAGATATTTTCGCCGTCGTTGGCTATCGGCGCGGACTTGACCATACGCTGCTTGCGCTTGAGCGAATTCGCGCCGCCACTGGCGCAGCCCCGTATATTGATCACGCGTTGCAGACGCGTGCGCGCCTGCTGCCGGGCAGCAGGGCGGGGCGGCGGATGCATTTCCGCGTGATCGCGCGCATGGCCGGCGAGCACGAGTTCCGCCGCATCGATTTTGCCCACGCGGTTGAGCGCGCACTGCTCGAACGAGGCGATCGCGTTTGGCGCCTGGCCGAGGAGGGGGCCGCCGAAGTCGAGTTTTGGGCGACGCTGCTGGATGACGAATTCATCTTATCCATTCGCCTGAACGATGATCTCATGCGCCATCGCGGATATAAGGTTGCGCAGATGGCGGGTTCGCTCAGGCCCGCCGCCGCGGCCGCGCTTGCCTGGTTATCGGAACCCAATACTGACGACGTTGTCTTCGATCCGATGTGTGGTGCGGGGACTGTTCTAATTGAGCGTGCCCACCTTGGCCGCTACAAATTGTTGCTGGGGAGTGATCGCGATCCGGGTGCGCTCGAGGCGGCGCGGACCAACGCCGGGCCACGTTACAAACCTATCGAATTTCATCCGTGGGATGCCGTCAGTATCCCACTCAACGACGGTGCCGTGGATAAGTTGATAAGCAATCTGCCATGGGGAATCAGGCACGGGAGTCATGAGGACAACCGGCGGCTCTATCCACGATTGTTCGAGGAGTTCAGACGTGTGGTCCGCAAGGGTGGACTGATAGTGCTTCTGAGTGGGGAGACCGCGCTGATGCGCGCGATGATTACACGCGGCCTGCTCGCACCGAAAAAGATTTTGCGCGTCTCGATCCTGGGCGCGCCGGCGGCAATTTATGTCTGTCCGGTATGAACCGAACCGATCCTCCGGCCGCGCTCGTCTCAGGCTTCTTTTTCGATCACAAAATTTACGGTGGTATGTCCCAGGCGGACAGTATCGCCCTCGCGCGTAAGCTTCAGGCCGGCTTTATCGTCTTCCACCGCTGTATCAATCATCTCGCGCAGGCGGGCAAGATTCTCCGCGGGCGGATGACCGAACGCGACCCAATCATCCACATTCATGCGCGCGTCTCGCGCAATTTTCATAATGACTCTGAAACCGTGATCGGTAAACATCCGCTCGAACTCCGAAGGCGCCAGCGCTCGCGCGTGGGTCGGGTCGCAAAGTCGTTCCAGTTCGTTATGTAGCGCGGCCTTCTCCGGATCCTCTGAAGCGGCGGTATCGGAGATCATCATCCAACCGCCCGGCTGGACGACGCGCGTCATCTCGGCAAACACGCGTTGCGGATGAACGAAGTGATGGAAGGAAAAACGGCATACGGCGCCGGTGAAAGCGCCGTCCGCGAAGGCCATATTTTCCAATTCGCTCAGCGCGAAGACCGCGTTGTTGATACCGCGTGAGATGGCTTCTGTATGTGCTCGGGCGAGCACATCCGGCACCAGGTCGATCCCCGTAACCCGTTCGCACCGCGCGGCGAAGGCAATCGTGGCAGTACCCAGCCCACAGGCGACGTCGAGCACGTGGTCGCTCTTGCCGGCTCCCGAGCTTGAAATCATGAAGGCGATGAATCTCTCATCGGCTGCCGTCTGCTGATGATTATAGCTTTGCACCTGACGCCGGAATTGCCGCTGGCTGATTGCGGTATGTGCCCCGGTGTCGCTCATGGCGTCCTCATGCCCGCATCTGACGCGTGTCGCTATCCGTCACTCATGACAGCGAAAACGGCGCGACGGCAATTCAACTGAAGCATCGGCTATGACAGCCGCTTCCGCACCACATAAGATACGCCGGTATGGCTGAAATAGAGCGTCCCATCCTGTCGCCTGACATCGAGTGCTGATTGATCAGGTTCGATTGACGCCTCCATCATGGCGACAATTTTCGCGGCATTTTCCGGCGGCGGCGCGCCGTGCGCGATCCAGTCCTCAACCCGGTAACTGGTCTTGCGCGATTGTTTGAAGGTAATTTCAAGCCCATGTTCGGTGAAGATTCGTTCGAACTCGGAAGCGGGCAGGGCGCGCGCATGCGACGGGTCGCATAGCCGCTCCATCGCATTGTGGTAATCGGCTTTAGCCTGGTCTTCCGAGGCCAGCATATCGACGATCACCATGCGTCCGCCTGGTCGTGTAACCCGGCACATCTCGGCAATGACTGTGGCCGGGTGAGGGAAGTGATGAAAGGCGAAGCGGCAGGTCGCAAGCTCGAAACCGCTGGCTCGCAGCGCCATGCGCTCGACGTCGCCAAGCGCGAACCACACGTTCGTAATTCCGCGCTCCGCCGCCGTGACGCGTGCGCGCGCGACCAAACGATCGGTGGCGTCCAAGCCGATGACGCGCGCACAATGCGGTGCGAACGCGAGCGCGACATAGCCGGGTCCGGAGGCAACGTCCAGCACGTGCTCATTGGCGGCCACGCCTGAAACCGACACCATGAATTCGAGGAGCGCCGGATCGGTCACCACCGGCATCGTCGAGTACACTTCCGCCTGGCGCCGGAACTGGCTCTGAATCGTGGAAAGATTGCCGCTTTCGCTCATGGCCCTTCCCGCTGGTCAAATTGCTCCCGGCCGGCGTGTGTAATAACGCGCCGTCGGGCCCCAGAGACATAACACACAGCGAGAAAAACTCAAAAGCGGTGTGCGCGCCTGGCACTCAGCCGAATGCGCGCAGTGTCAGGTCGCGGGCTTGCGAGCGATACGGCTCCGGCAGCGGAACCTCATGAGCGTCGGTCCAATTGGCCTCGAGCCGGTAGAATTCGCGGGACGGCTCGAAAAAGATGTGGACCACAACGTCGTCGTAGTCCATCACCACCCAATGACCGTGTTTGAGACCTTCGATTGAAAGTGGCCGCGCTTTGGCGTGGTCCATGTGCTCTTCGATACCGCGCGCGATCGCCTGGACCTGTACGTCGGAGCGGCCGGTCGCAATCACGAAATAGTCGGCTATCGAACTGAGATGCTCAACCTGCAAGACCACCAGGTCATAGGCTTTTTTTTCCAATGCCGCTTCAACCGCGGCGAGGGCTTTCTCCAACGAATTCACCACTCCGCGCATGCGTCCTTAGCTGCCAACACCGCACGCGGACGACGTTTCCGCCAGCGGGTTTTGCGTGTGCCCCTCAGTAAAGACCATGCCGTTCGATATAATCCCGTACGTCACTGGGCAGGAGATAGCGAATCGATTGGTGTGCCTTGATTTTTTCCCGGATACCCGTAGCTGAGATTGGAAAGTAGGTTGTTGAAAGAAAGGACAGCGTTTGACCACTCGGATGAACGTAATGATTGTCTTTTCCAATGTAGCCAAAGCGGTTCAATCCAGCAAGGGAAACGCCCGAATGCTCGGCGGTGCCGGATTTCCGCGTATGGACCACGATATTGCACAGCCGCGTCAGTTCCTCGCTTTCTTTCCAGGTGTCGAGTTCCTCGAACTGATCGCCACCCATGATAAGGAAGAGATTGGCCTGCCCGCGCGTTGTGTTTAAGAAGTAGCGCACGGTATCGATGGTGTAGGAACGTCCGCTGCGTCTCACCTCGACGTCCGACACCATGAAATGACGATTGCCCTTGGTTGCCAGCCGCACCATCTGCAAGCGGTGGTCGGGTGTGGCGAGTTCGCCTTCCATCTTGTGTGGCGGCGATGCGGCCGGGATGAAGTAAATCAGGTCAAGTTTCATCGCCTCGCGGTCTTCTTCCGCCGCGCGCAGATGACCGTAATGGATTGGATTGAAGCTTCCGCCGTACAAGCCTACACGCATGGCATCCCGTCCCGCCGTTTGGCCGGCCGCTTACGTTCGGGTGCCGGCCGGAGCCATCCTTTACACAGGCCGCTGAACACGCTCAGACAGGAAATCGCGATATTCCCGCCTTTCTCAAACACCCTGATAAAGGAGAACCTCTTCTGAACATATCGCCGGACACGCCAAGGTGAAATCCGAAAAGCGCAATCCACCACTTACAGGTGTTAATTAGATCAGACCCTCATTCTTAGGCTATTCGATTGGTTATTTCAAGTATCTTAGCGACTCCACAATACTACGCATTGACTAACGTAAAGCGCTTAGCCGGAAACATTCACCGGAAACATTCAAATGTTGGAGCTGAAGATTCAGATGCGTATCTGGCCGCTGCCATGGATCACGTACTTGTAGATGGTCAGTTCGCGCAATCCCATCGGACCACGCGCATGCAGGCGATTGGTCGAGATGCCGGTTTCGGCGCCAAAGCCGAATTCAAATCCGTCCGTGAAACGGGTTGACGCGTTGACGTAAACAGTGGCCGAATCGACCTGGCGCTCGAAACGCGCGGCACTCTCGGCGTCGTCGGTCACGATTGCGTCCGCCAGCCCCGAGCCATGACGAGCGATAAATCCGAGCGCCTCGTCGAGCGAATCGACGATCTTGATCGCGAGAATCAGCCCGAGGTATTCCGTGTCCCAATCCTCTGGCGTGGCTGACACCGCATCGGCAACCAGCTTGCACGTCCGCCCGCATCCGCGCAGTTCGACGCCAGCGGCACGCAGGCGCGTGGCGATCATCGGCAGGAAGCGCGGGGCAACTTCCGCGTGCACCAGCATCGTCTCCATCGCGTTGCACACCGACGGACGGCTGCATTTGGCGTTGAAGCAAATTTCGGCCGCCATCGCGAGATTCGCCGCGCGGTCGACGTAAGTGTGGCAGATACCGTCGAAATGCGGCAGGATTGGTACTGCGGAACCGGCCAATGCCTGCTTGAGTGCCTTGCCGCCGCGCGGAATTATCAAGTCTATCGCTTCGGGATGGCGCTTGAGGATTTGAATCACCTCGCGATCCGGGTTGTCGATGAAGACGACCGAATTACGGTCAAGACCGGCGCGGTCAAGTGCCTCGCCAATCAGTCCGGCGAGCACGCGATTGGTATGTAGCGCTTCACGTCCGCCGCGCATCACGGCCGCATTGCCGGCTTTGATGGTCAACGCGCCGGCGTCGATCGTCACGTTGGGGCGCGATTCATAGACGATCGCGATCACGCCCAACGCGACCCGCACTTGAGCAATTTCCAAGCCGTTGGGGCGGCGCCAACGTGTGATCGTCTCGCCGATCGGATCGTCTAGCGCGACTATTTCCTCGACACTACGCGCCATCGCTTCGACGCGCGCCTGGTCGAGTGTGAGCCGTTCAATAAAGGCTTCGGTGTTGCCCTCCGCGCGCGCGTTCGCGAGGTCCGTACGATTGGCCGCGAGAATCGGCTGGCATGCTTCCCTGAGCATGATGGCGAGCAGCGTCAGCGCGCGATTTTTCTTTTCACTCGGCGCTAACGCGATTGCGCCCGCGGCGTGCCGCGCGGCGCGCAGGTGGTCGCTAATGTCGTCTTCCAGCGTCATGCCAATTCTTCGAGCAAAACGAAATTGTCGCGATGAATAATCTCGTCGGCGACCTTGTAGCCCAGCACTCGTGATATTTCTCCGGAACGTTTGCCCTTGACCTTTATCACGTCGGCGGCCGGATAATTCACCAAGCCGCGCCCAAACTCGACGCCTTCATGATCAAGCAGGCTGACACAATCGCCGCTAGCGAATTCGCCGCTGACGTCGAGGATGCCAGAGGCGAGCAGGCTGCGACCCCTGTTACGCAAGGCTTCGGCGGCGCCGCGATCAACCGCGAGCTTTCCCGACGGACGCAAGGCAAATGCGATCCAGTGTTTGCGGCTTTTGAGCCGGGTGCGCGCGGGCAATATCAGCGTGCCACTTTCCCGCGCCGGGTCGAGTGCCGCAAGCAACGCATCGTCCTCACGGCCGGGCGCGATAATGACACTTACACCGGCACGCGCGGCTTGGCGCGCCGCCTTGAGCTTGGTCGCCATCCCGCCGCTGCCGAGTGGCCCCGCGCTTTCCGCCACCAAGCCGCACATTCCCGTCTCGGGGTCGGTGATCATCGGAATCAGGCGTGCGGCTGGATTTTTGCGCGGGTCTCCGGTTAGCACTCCGGCCACATCGCTTAAGATGACCAGCAGTTGCGCCTGCACCATCCCAGCCACCAGCGAGGAAAGCACGTCGTTGTCGCCCATGCGGATTTCTTCGACGGCGACGGTGTCGTTCTCATTGATGATTGGAATCACGCCGGCGGCAATCAGGGTGAGGATCGTATGGATGGCATTGAGGCGGCGCTTGCGTTCGGCCAAATCCTGATGCGTGAGCAGAATTTGCGCGACGGTATGTCCGCGCTCGGCAAAAGCTTTAGCCCATTGCCGCATCAACTCGATTTGGCCCGTGGCGGCGGCGGCTTGGCGATCGGCGATACTGCTGCCACGTAATTTTCCCAGCCGCGCGCGACCGGCGGCAATTGCGCCCGAGGTCACTAACACGATTTCACGGCCGTCGCCGATGATCGTGTCGATTTGCCTCGCCAGATTGTCGATTATCGACAAGCGCAAACCATCGTTATGGGAAAGCACCGCGCTGCCAACTTTGACCACCACCCGCCGGACCGTTGCCATGGTAGCGGGTTTATAGCTCGCTTGAGGCATTCGCCTGATGTTCTTGCGGCCGCAGTTCATTAGCGATCGCGGTTATCAATGGCGCCAATCCGGTGCACGCCTGCGCGGAAACGATGAACACCTCAAGCCCGGCGCATCGACGCATCACGTCAGCCGCCGTTTCCGCCTCGGCGGGCGTCACGAGGTCAGCTTTGTTGAGCGCGACCAAGGCTGGGCGCTCGGCCATTTCCTGATCGAAGGCCGCCACTTCATTGCGCACGGTGGTGAAATCGCGCCCCGGCTCGCTCGTGAGATCGAGCACGAAGATCAACAGCCGCGTGCGTTTCAAATGACGCAGAAAGCGCACGCCGAGGCCGTGGCCAAGGTGCGCGCCTTCGATCAGCCCGGGGATATCGGCAAGGCTGAAAGCTTCTTCAGAGGACACTCGCACGCGGCCAAGATTGGGGGTCAAGGTGGTGAAAGGGTAGGGTGCGATTTTCGGACGAGCGGCGGTCAGTGCCGTCAGCAAGGTCGATTTGCCCGCATTGGGCAGCCCAACCAGGCCGGCTTCCGCCACCAGCCGCAGTTCTATACGCACCCAGCGTTGCTCGCCCGCCGTTCCCGGTGTTGCGATTCGCGGCGCGCGACGGGTCGAGTTCACAAAATGCATATTGCCGAGTCCGCCTTCACCGGCGTGGGCGATTACCGCGCGTTGGCCGGTCAAGACCAGATCGGCCAAGCGTTCGCCCGTTTCCTCATCGAAGACCATCGTGCCGGGCGGCACTTTTATGACCAAATCGTCGCCTTTGTGGCCGTATTGCTGTTTGCCACGGCCGGGTTCGCCGTCGCGTGCGATTAATCGCGGCCGGTATTTGAAGTCGAGGAGCGTTGACATGCCCTCGTCAACTTCAAAGACCACTTCGCCGCCACGCCCGCCGTCGCCACCCGCCGGTCCGCCAAAGGGGCGGTATTTCTCACGCAGAAATGCGATGGCGCCGTCGCCGCCCTTGCCCGCGCGCACGTAGACCCTGGCCTCATCGATGAATTTCATTGGCAGTAACGATGACAGCGGTTAGGGACCTCTGCATAACCTCTCGGCTTGTCATTCCGAGCGCAACGAGGAATCCCGGATCCTTTTCCTTCACCGAGCTTTTCCGCATTCTTCACTTATTCAGTGCGCAGAGCTCCGCTGGCTCGGCGCCGCCGCTTATCGGAGCCTCGCTATGGAATCGTCGTCATAGGCACAACTCCGCCAATACCCGCACCGCCTGGGGCTGCGAAGTTCCAATCAGCAGCGTGGTCACGGACGAACGCTGCCAATATTCCAGCCGCTCTTTGATCCTTTCGCGCGGCCCGACCAGCGCTACTTCGTCAACCAACTCGTCCGGAACCATCGCAGCCGCTTCATTCTTCTTTCCGGACAAGTAAAAGTCCTGCAACTGCGTGGCGAGTTCGTCGTAGCCGAAGTTGCGCAGATAAGTGTTGTAGAAGTTTTTGTTGCGGGCACCCATGCCGCCGACGTAGAGCGCGAGATTCGCTTTTACCGGCGCGCGGCACTTTTCCAGATCGTCACCGAGGACACAGGTCACGAACGGGGCGAGATCGAAATTCTCAAGGTTTCTGCCGGATTTTTTGAAGCCCGCTTCCAGATGAGGCTGGTAGAGCCGCTCGTACCATGACGGGCTCATCCATACCGGTAACAAGCCGTCGGCCAGTTCGGCGCTGAGTTCGATCCCTTTGGGACTGATGGACGCCGTGTAAATCTTCATATCTGAACGTCCGTGCAGGATCGACTTGAGCGGCTTACCCAATCCGCTCGCGCCGGGTCCGCGGTAAGGAACCTGGTATTCGTGACCGTCGAAGGAAAGCGGTTCCTCGCGCGCCAATATCTTGCGCATGATGGCGATATACTCGCGATAGCGCTGGAGCGGTTTGCCGTACGCGACGCCATGCCAGCCTTCGACCACCTGGGGATTCGATGGCCCGAGCCCGATAATGAAGCGTCCGCCCGAGAGCCCGTCGAGCGTCATCGCGGTCATCGCCGCCATGGCGGGCGTGCGCGCATGCATCTGCATGATGCCGGCGCCGAGCTTGATTTTACTGGTTAGCGCACCGACCCAGGAAAGAAAGGTGATGACGTCGGAGCCATAGGCTTCGCCCGTCCAGACGGAGTCGAAGCCGAGCCGTTCCGCTTCCTGGATAAGTTTGACAGTCTCGTTCATGCGCGGCCCGGAATATCCGGTCACCAAACCTAGTCGCATCGCGATTCCTCCTGGCGCCTGAGTATAGCGCCGAAATAAAAAAAGCCCCACGGCACGCCGCGGGGCTGGGATTGTTGATCGGCGAAATGGTCAGGACAACGCCGCTTCCACCGTCGCGTCGGATACATCCGAGGCGGCCGCGGGCAGCGGTTCAACGCTCACACGATGTTTTACGCGTCGAAAGGTTTCGTAATGAACCACGCCGTCCACTTTCGCGTAGATCGTAAAGTCGCGGCCCATGCCCACATTCTGTCCGGGATGAACTCGTGTGCCGAGCTGGCGCACTAATATGTTGCCGGCTTTGACGGTCTGGCCTGCGTAGATTTTAATTCCGCGGCGCTGCCCCGGACTGTCGCGCCCATTGCGCGTTGAGCCTTGTCCTTTCTTATGCGCCACGATTCAAGTCCTCCACAAAAGATTGGGTTCGGAACGGACTCACAATTGCCGATCCTATTCGCTGCGATTGCCTTCTTCCGCCCGGGGCTCTTCAGATTCTTCCGGAGCGCTGGCCTGAGCAGGTCCTTGCGGGAAGATCCCTTCGATGCGCAAAACCGTCAGTTCCTGGCGATGGCCACGCTTGCGTCGGTAGTTTTTGCGCCGCTTCTTCTTAAATACCAGGATCTTGGTGCCACGTGGTTGCTGCACGATTTTGGCCCGCACCGCGGCGTTCGGCACGATCGGCGTTCCGATCGTCGAAGCGTCGCTGTCGCCTATAGCGAGCACTTCCGTCAATGAAACTTCAGCGCCTACATCGCCCGGAATACGTTCGACCACGATTTGGTCGCCGGTGCCGACGCGGTACTGCTTACCGCCAGTTTTTACGATTGCAAACATGCGAAGGAGTCATTTTAAATAGCGGGCATGCACGCCGGTGTCAATCTCGGGCGGCTTCCCAAATTTGCATGCATCACGATCAACTCGGTCAATCCAAGCCCAGACGTTCTTTGCCTTCGGGCGAAATCATCTGCGGATTCCACGGCGGATCCCATACCAGATCAACGTTGACCTCGCTCACCCGCGGCAGCCCCAGCAGTTTCTGGCGCGCTTCGACAGCGATGGTCGCGCCCATTCCACAGCCCTGCGCGGTCAACGTCATCTTCACGTCGACGCGATTTGTGCCTTCGGCCGCAGGCGTGATTTCCATACCGTAAACCAAGCCCAAATCAACGATGTTGACGGGAATTTCCGGGTCGAAGCAGGTCTTGAGCTGATCCCACACCATGGTCTCGAGGTCGCCGCTGCTGACTGGCTCCCCAGCCTCTTCAGGGGTCTTGCCGAGCGCGTCGGCGTCGCTCGCGGCGACGCGGAAAAGACCCCCATAGGCGGGCACCTGCAAGGTATAAGTGCCGCCGAGGGATTGGGTGATAAACGCCTCGACACCTTTTTCCAGCGTTATCTGATTCCCCGCGGGAATCTGTACCGCTTCGCAATCCCTGGACAATTCAACTCTTTCCATGTCGCTGCTTCCTCATCTGTCAATTGTAAGGGCTAAGGGCTGCACACGCCAGACGGTCTAATTATTTAGGTGAGCCATGAGCTATTGTTGCAGTGGGTCGGGCGGCTCTGGTAGAGCGAAGATCAGACGAAGGGCGGACGTGGTGGTGGTATGGCATCGTACTCATCGAACTCCAGCGCGACGGCGCGCGAAAAGCTTTATCGTTTTCTTGAGCAACGCCCCGGCGGTGCCGATTTTGGTGAATTAACCGGCGTGCTCTTCAGCGGCACGGGCTCCGATCCGGAAATCGGCGCACGCGTAATTCAAGGTCTGCTCGGCACCGATCCGAATTTCACGTTAGATCGCGAGACCGGACGATGGTCGCTGCACAAGGCCGATTATCTGAAGCTGCCGCTCGATCAAGCCCGCTACGTCGTGGTTGATCTTGAAACCGCCGCGACTCCCGCGATCCCCGGCGCGATAATTGAGATCGGCGCCTATCGGATGGAGGGGCGACGCATCACGGATTCGTTCCAGAGCCTGGTCCGTCCGCGGATGCCGATTCCGCGCTTTGTCAGCGGTCTGACCTCGATTACCAACGAAATGGTCAATGCGGCGCCTCCGATAGAAGCTGTGCTCCCGGCATTTCGGGATTTCCTGGGTGACGCCGTGATGGTGGCGCATAACGCGCAGTTCGATCATTCCTATCTAGACTGCGAATTCCGCCGCCTGTTCGGTCTCGGTCTGACCAATCCGGTGCTCTGCACGATCAGATTGGCGCGACGGTTGTTGCCGTCGGTGAAACGGCGCCGGCTTGATCTGCTCGCCGGCCATTTTGGCCTTTCCACCGAAGGTCGCCATCGTGGACTGGGCGACGCGCGGATGGCGGCCGAGTTACTCGCGATTTTCATCGAGATGGCGGCGCGCATGGGGCTTGGCCGGCTCGACCGTCTGATCGATTACCAGCATCGCGGCAGTGCCGGCCGCCGTCTCGAACGTCATGTCTCGCCAGAGGTGATTGCCGCGATGCCGCAAGTGCCGGGTGTTTACCTGATGCGCAATGAACGCGGCGATCTCCTTTACGTTGGCAAAGCCAATCGGCTCAAGCGGCGCGTCGCTTCCTATTTCAACACGGGTGTATCACTCAACGCCAAGACCGCCGAGTTGATAAGCCATGTATGGGCGATTGAAACGCGCGTGACGCGTTCGGCGCTCGAAGCGGGGCTGATGGAAGCGCGGCTGATTCGCGAACTCAAACCGCCGTACAACCGAATGCTCAAAGCGGCGGCGCCCGCCTTCTTCGTCAAGCTCGACCTGATGGATGAGTATCCGCGTCTGCGCGTGGCGCGGAAACTCAGCACCCGGCGCGGCGTTGTGTATCTTGGCCCGTTCATCGGCCGGCGTAACCCCGACCATGCGGTGCGCGCTCTCTCCCGGCTCCTTGGCTTGCGGACCTGTTCCGGCAAGCTGGCTCCCGACGAGGATTTTTCGCCCTGCGTCTATGGGCAGATGGGTCACTGCGCGGCGCCGTGCAACTTCACGGTCTCGGTGGACGATTACGGCACACGCGTGAGGCGTGCGTTGGCGTTCCTGCGCGGCCACACCGGTGCAATCCTGGGTGATCTGGCGCGCGCGCGTGAGCAAGCGGCGGCTGCGATGCGCTTTGAGGAGGCGCGGCGCTGTCATCGCGACCTCGAAGCATTGGCAACGCTGTCGGAACGAGCCACGCGTCTCAGCCGCGTAGTGACTGAGAATAATCTCGTCGCCGTCATCGGTGAGGTGCTCAAGGATGCGAGCGACGCGCATCATGAAGCTGACGCCGCCATGGCGTCAGCTTCGCCAACCGCTTATGTCGTGCTGAGCGGGAGACTCGCGTTGGTTTGTGAACTCGACACCGTGGCCGCGGCGGAGCAAGTAACCCATTTCATTGCCGGCAATTATGAAATCTACAAGATGCGTCCGGTGATGCGTCAGGAACTCGAGCCGATGACGATCGTCGCGCGATGGTTGCGCGAACGTGAGCAAAGCGACGGCCGAATTTTCCATCTGAACGGCCCGGATTTCGATCCAGCTACGCTGTTTGCGCTACGATATCGTCCGCTCGTGGACGCGCTTGGCTCAGGGTGACCTGTTGAGATTACGCGCAGATCGGTGGTCGGCGATCCTTCCACGGGCGCGCTTGCTCAAGATGCGAGGCCACCTGGATAAGCAGGTCCTCGCGTCCAAAGGCGGCGACCAACTGCACGCCGATTGGCAAACCTTGCGCATTCCAGTATAGCGGCAGGGAAATCGCCGGTTGACCGGTACCGTTATAGGCCGGCGTGAACTGGATCAGTTCCATCACGCGCCGCCATCCGCCACGCGGATCTTCGGGCGTGGCGACCAGTGTACCGAGCGGCGGGGGCGGCGCGGCAATCGTCGGCGTTAGCAGGAGATCGAAACCGTCGGCCCACCAGCCCGCCATGCGACGGCTCCATTGTTGCAGCCAGGTAATCGCGGCGAGATAGCGACTTGCGGGCATCGCAAAACCCCGCTCAGCTACCGCCCACGTCCACAGTTCAACGTCCTCGGCGTTGAGCTTTCTGCCCACCATCGTCCCGATTTGATCCAGCGCAAGCATCGCATGACAAGAAACCACGTCGTCGAAGCATCGACCGAGTTCCGGTTCATCGAGCGCCACCGGGTAGGATTGTTCGACCCGGTGTCCCAGCGATTCCAGCAGTCGCGACACATCCTCGACGGCGGCAACGCAGTCAGGACTAAGCGGCGCGCCCCCTTTTGGCGTGTGATTCATCAGACCCACTCGCAGATGGCCAGGATTGGCGTCGACCTCTTTGGTGAAGGGCTTGCTCTGGGATGGTGCGGCGTACGGATCGCCGGGCATGTTGCCTGCAATTGCGTCCAGCACGCCCGCTGTATCACGGACCGAGCGCGTCACGACGCCTTCGATCGCGAGTCCATGCCAGGCTTCGCCAACGTCCGGACCGAGCGAGACACGCCCGCGCGATGGTTTCAGGCCGACCAGGCCGCATTCGCCAGCCGGAATACGGATCGAGCCCCCACCGTCATTGGCGTGTCCCACGGCGACCATCCGCGAAGCCACGGCGGCGGCTGAGCCGCCACTGGACCCGCCGGTGGAGTGGTTGGAATTCCAGGGATTGCGCGAGGGTCCGAACGCTTCGGGCTCGGTCGTGGCGTTGAGCCCGAGTTCAGGGGTGTTGGTCTTGCCCACGCAGATAAATCCGGCCGCCTTGAATTTAGCCGCCAAATAAGTGTCGTAAGGAGCCACGAAACGCGCATCGCGCAACAACCGCATCCCGCTGTAGAGTGGGTCGCCCGCGCAGGCGCATAGCAAATCCTTCATCAGGAATGGCACACCGCCAAACGGACCGCTGGGGTTCGAATTGTTTTTCGCCTGCGCTCGCGCCTTTTCGAACAGCGGCGTGATCACCGCGTTGAGTTGTGGATTGATCGCTTCGATGCGAGCAATCGCGGCGTCGACCAGTTCAAGTGGCGTTACGTCTTTTTGGCGGACGAGTTCGGCTTGTTCGGTGGCATCGAAGTTGGCGAATTCGTTTTTCATAACCCCTCCGATTATGCGGGCCCGTGTCGGCACAAAGGCTTACGTTGCAGGTCGCCTGTTTTCCGTGTTCACCAAAACAAGGATTTGCTACAACTCGCCAACAAGTCGTGACGCCATTTACGGGCGGATGCGGGTGACCGGCTGGTTAGCGATATCCGAGGCTTGCTTGCCCGCCTCGGCACGACGCTCCTTGTAATCGCTCATAGCCTTAAGAATTGCCTTCACCGAGGTGCCGAACAGCATGTCGCGCCGCTGCGAAGTCCATTGATTGGAGTACTGGATTGAGTCGAGCGCGCCCTGGAATTTCGGCGCGACGTAACGCGCCCACAATTCATACGAATGCAGCGTCTTTTCGCGCGGCGCCCATTCATGCGCCAGGATCAGCAAGCCGCCAAAACCGCCGCCCGAGGCTTCATACACTTCCTGGAGGCGCTTGATGGCGTCGTCAGGCGTGCCGACAATCGCGCCGCCCCGCCCGACCATGCGATCCACCGTCATCTCTTCGGCGGGCTGGCCCGGATATTCTTCAAACTGTATGCGGGCGGCCAGGGTCTCGATGAAGTATTTCTGGATCCACGCGTCGCCACCTTCGCGCACGTCGCGGAGTGCCTCTTCGCGTGACTCCGCCAGGTGGACCGGGAAAACCATGCGCCAGTTGTTGCGATCGACGGTCTTGCCATTCTCAGCCGCGATTTCCTCGGCGACCGCCCAGCGCTTGGCCAGATTGTCGAGTCCGCCTTGAGCAAAACTCGCCACTGACAGCACGCCGCATCCGAGCTTGCCCGCCGCGACCATCCCCGAAGGAGAAATGGTGTTGGCGACGAAGATCGGCATGTACGGCCGCTGATAGGGTTTCACCTGCAGATGGGCGTCGTTCAGCTTGAAATACGAGCCGTCGACGTTCACGCCGCCTTCCTCGGTAAACAGCCGGACCACCGCCTGCAGTCCCTCGACCATGCGATCGCGCTGTGTTGTGGTTTCGATTCCCAGCATATAAGCGTCGCTGGGCAAGGCTCCCGGACCGCAACCTAACATCACGCGTCCGCGCGTGAGCTGGTCGAGCATCGCGAAACGGTTGGCGATATGGAACGGATGATGGTAGGGCACGCTGACCACGCCCGATCCCAGCATGATGCGCTTGGTGCGGGTGGCGGCGACCGCCATGAAAATCTCGGGAGAGGGGATGATCTCCCATCCGGCCGAATGATGCTCGCCGATGAAGGCCTCGTCGTAGCCCAGCTCGTCGAGCCATTCGATTAGCTGCAGGTCGCGCTCGAAACAAAGCGCCGGGTTTTCACCAACGCGGTGAAACGGGGCCATAAAGATGCCGAATTTCATGCTGACTCCTTTACATGGCGGTGCCGTCACGGCGATTTTGCAAGCCCGGCGGCCACCTTCACTTTACGTTGCCAACGCGCCGCACGTAAAGAGCGGAGACGCGCCAGGCGGAGCGACACCAGCGCAGCCCGGAGGCGAAGCGAGCTAAGGAGTTTGCGACGTGCTTTTACGAGTGGAACCGAGCAGACGAGTTCGCGAGCCGCGTTTAAAGAATGGCAAATAGGCTAGACTGGTGAGGTGTCCGCAAAGAACCTTCGCATCTATCCGCCACCATCTTGAGCCGGCGAGCGGCGCGAGCCCGTGTCGAAGGTTCTCACGCGGCGTTCTTTCGCTGCGTGATTAGCCCGGATTTGGCGAATGGCAGAAGCATCACGGCCGCAAAAAGGCGGCCGTGAGGTCATGCTTAACGCAACTCGCAGACTCGTTTGCTCGCTCCGCTCAGGATGACCGGTTGAGAGCGTGAGAGTAGTTACGGAACACGATACTTGTGCAGAGGTCCCCTAACTAGTCATCAGCCCACGGTAATGACGCCAGATGCCGCGCTGGGTGGTTTCATCCGTCTCATGGCCCGCGATCATGCCGTTGGCTTCGCGGTTTTCGCGATGGAGTCCGCGGCGCAGTACCAGCCATTCGTTCACGCGCGCCTGGAAGCCAAATTGGTTGCGCTCGTAGGCTTCGAAATCATCGGGTGCCACGCGTCCGGCGGGCCCATGAATCAGGTAAGTTTCGGAGAGCCGGCGTTGATTTATTTCTTCAGGTGCGCCTTTGAGGAAGGTCGGATAGTAGAAGATGGCGGTCTGATCGACGCTAATCGGCTGAATCACGCGCAACTGGTTTAGGATGAAAATGATGTTGGGAAAAATGCAGAAATGAGGCGGGCCTTCTTTGATAATTTCGCGCGCGCGTTCGACGCCGTGCCGGTGTTCCATCGCGGCGCTATATTCCTCGAAGGCCTGCTTGCTCCAGCCCGGCGGTATCACGCGTCCGCCGTTTTGGGTTTGCACCGGAGTGAGGTCGAGTTGCGCGGAGCCGTTGCCGAGGTCGCGCGCGTGCGCGTCACTGCGCTCGCCGAAAACCTCCTCCATGTTAACCTTTTTACCCCGCGTCATCATCACCATGGCGGCGTGATGAAGTATGTTTGGATGATAGCCGTCAACTGAATTTTCCAGCGCCATCTTCCAGTTGCCGCGATAAGAATGCTTGAGCACGCCGGCGCGCATCTCGATTGCACCCTCGGGCGAGAGATTGACGAACTGGTCGATAAGGCGGCATGCGGGTCCTAGCTGTTCTTCCAACGCGCGGCCATCCGGACTCATGCTGGCGAAGATGAGCCCCCGATATAAGGCGACACGCGGAACCTTGGCAAGGCCGAAATCCTCCTTGCGAAACGATTTGTCATAGCCGGTGGCGTAGGGCACGCCAACCAGGTCGCCGCGGTTATTGTAGGTCCAGCCGTGATAGGCGCAGCGAAACGCATGCGCATTGCCGCACTCGTTCTGGCATACGGTGTTGCCGCGATGCATACACCGGTTGAGCATCAGATGGACCTGGCCATCCTCGTCACGCGAGACGATCACCGGCTGCAAGCCGATCTGGCGCGTGACGTAATCACCCGGCTGAGCCACCTCGCTTTCATGGGCGACATAGACCCATTGGCGATACCAGATTTTCTCCAGTTCCTGTTCGAAAATCGCGGTGTCGTAATAAACGCGGCCGCTGACGCGGTCGTCGAGAATCAATTCGTTGTAGTTGGCCTCCGCGGATAACATTGCCTCCATCGCCGGTTTACCTCCCGCGCTTATGCCCCTTGGTTGCGTCCCAGCAACTTTTCAATGAGCTGCTGAGTCATCGCTGCTCCCGGTAGCGCTAATCCCAGTTCATGCGCGCATTCAAGCGCCAGTGCAAGGTCTTTGAAAAACAGGCGGCCGGTTAGCGCCGGCGGGCGATGCCGCACCCAATTATCGGCAATTCTGCTCTGCGCGCCGCCCGCGCGGACAATCTCCTGCAACATGGTGAGATCAACGCCGGCCTTCTCACCCAGCAGCATCCCCTCATGAGCCGCCAGAATGTTGAGGCTGATGATTACCTGGTGGGCGAGTTTGGCGGTCATGCCGGCGCCGACATTGCCAACGTGGAAAATCGTCTTGGCATTGCCTGACGTTTCGAACAGCGGCCGGCAGCGCTCGACGGCGTGAGTCGAGCCGCCAATCATGTAGCATAGCGTGCGCGTGCGAGCGCCATGAGGACCGCCGCTCACCGCCGCGTCGCTAACGATCACGCCGCGCGCCACGGCGCGATCGGCCAGTTTGCGCACCGTCGCCGGATGGATGGTACTGTGAATCGCAACTATCGTCCCCGGTGGCGCATTTGCCAGTACGCCGCGATCGCCCAAAACGACGGCTTCAACCTGTGCGTCGTCAACCACGATTATTTCGACGATTTCGGCGTGTGCCGCAATTTCGGCGGGCGTTTGAGCCACTTTGGCTCCGAGCGCCGCCAGTTCAGTCATCGGATCGGCTCTCAAGTCATGCACCATCAGGTCAAAGCCGCCGGTGGCCAGATTGACGGCCATGGACTTGCCCTGTTCGCCCAATCCTATGAAGCCGACGCGTGTCATTGTGGCTGCAAGGATCCGGCTTAGTTGCGAATGCGTCGTGGCACGCTGCCGTCGATGCGGCCTGGGTCGAGAAACGGCATCAACTCCTCATGACGAGCCCATGCCAGCGACGCCAGTTCCAAGGGATCGAGGTAGATGCACTGACCGCTGCGGCTATCTCGAATCATGAGCCGCGGACCATTTCCCTGGTCATTGCGTTCGACCTGTACGGAGGCGAATTCGCTGATCAATTCCACTGATTCTTTCTCCATGCGCGTGCTTATTAGGGATCCTTTTAACGTGCGTCGCGGACTCCGTATCATGAAGGCGGCTCGCTGGCTCGTACTCAAAACCGCGGCTCGCAAACTCGTCATTCCTAGACGCAGCTCGCAGATTCGCCTGTCC
>JBOHWM010000241.1:0-1847 GCA_050736555.1 Binataceae bacterium (SeqCode) | reverse complement strand
TGGAAGGGCGGGATGACCGAGGCCGGCGCGCGCGCGACATTTTCGCATACCGGTTCGCTGGCGACTCCGTCCGCCGTATGGGAGGCGCTGGTGCGACAGGCGGGTGCGGTGAGCGTAGCCGGGCTCGACGCCATACTCGACGCGGTCGAGATGCTCGCGCGGGGACGCGCGGTGAAGGGTAGGCAAATGGGCCTGGTCGCGATGACCGGCGGACAGTCAGTGGTGATAACCGACACCTTCGCCAGTGCGGGACTCGAGATTCCGGCGCTCTCGCCATCTTCGTATGACGAGCTCAAGAGCTTCTTCAACACTATCGGCGGCAGCTATCGCAATCCGCTGGACGCTGGTGGGACGATCGGACAGGGCGTGCACACCGGTAATTTGCGCCGAGTTCTGGGAATTCTCGATCATGACCCGGTAATCGATGCGATCGTGCTCGAGATCGGCACCGGTCTCCGCGCGCAGCGATGGGCAAGCCATGAAGACGAACTGACTGGCCTGCTTGATCAAGTGGCCGAGTTCAACAATCAGACGGCCAAGCCGTTTTGCGTGATCCTGCATCCCGCTCATGTCGAGGTGATTGTTGCGCGTGCCCGGCAGTTGGCGCGCGAACGAGGACTGGTGGTGTTCGAAAGCTTTGAGCGTGCCGCCGCCGCGCTCAAGGTTTCGTATGATTACTGGTCTCGCCGCGCCATCGATTAATAACGCAGGGCAGTGGGCATTCGCGCGGCGTCACGATGCGCCTGACCGGAACAAGACGACGAAACCACGCATTAGTGCATCGTGACGCCGCCACAAATGGCGATCGATTGGCCAGTAATTCCTCGTCCGGCATCACTTGCCAGGTAGACGGCCATTTCGGCGATCTCCTCGGGTTCGATGAGACGCCGCAATGGCGTGTTATTAACCATCCGCCGGGTGTACTCCTCGCGATCCAGTCCGACACTGTCGGCGAGTTGGCCGATTCCTTCATCACTGATGGTCCATCCGGAACGCGTGGCGCCTGGACAGATGGCGTTGCAAGTGATGCCGAAACGGCCAGCCTCCAGTGCCAAGGTCCGTGTGAGCCCAATCACACCGTGCTTCGCGGCGTTGTAGGCGCCTAGGTTTGGCATGCCCGCGAGTCCGCAAATCGAGGCTATATTGATCACGCTGCCGGACTTGCGTCCGACCATGTGCGGCAGCACGGCCTTGGTGAAATACCAGACCGCATTCAGATGCACGTTCATGTTGTCGAACCAGCATTGATCGTCCATTTCGAGTAAAGAACGATGATCGGGTAGGCTGCCGCCGCCGGCGTTGTTGACCAAAACATCAATCCGGCCGAATTGTTCCAGTGTTCCCGTCACCGTCGCGACGGCCTGCTCCTTCACTGCGACGTCACATACGGTGATGGATGAACGGCCGCCGCGTTCGGCGATCTCGTCAGAGACGCTGCGCAACCCCGCTTCACCCCGCGCGCAAAGCGAGACCATAGCTCCCTCGCGGACAAACGCGAGCGCCGTCGCCCGGCCTATTCCCCGGCTTCCGCCAGTGATCAGCGCAACTTTGCCGCCTAAACGCATTTTCTAACGTCCTCCAATTAGGGGGCCCGCTGAGGCCTTTCGTACCCTGTTCAACCCCGCGGCGTATCGATTCGTGAAGCCGCGTGATTGAGACCGTTCAAGCACCAGCGGCCGCACAGGCAAGGCGGTTGTGATGAGGGCTTCACATCCTGATGGAGTGAGGTGTTAGAAGCTGTTATGCACCGCTCGTGGCAAAATGCGGATTTCGATTCGCCTCGCGCGTGGCTGATGGTTGCGGCTGCGTTCGTCGCCTGTTTTGTTGTTTTCTGGACAATCTATAGC
>JBOHWM010000240.1:0-3445 GCA_050736555.1 Binataceae bacterium (SeqCode) | reverse complement strand
GATCCTGGTGGTGCTTCTGAGCGGGCCGCTGGTCCTGGCACCACTCGAGCGTAATCTTGAGCCTTACTGTTTCATCATTGGAGTAATAGCGGTAACGCTGGCGAAACGCTGGCATTGGCCGCTGGTTGAACAGGCGCTGCGCGAGCCGATCCTGATTAGCGTGGTGGTAGTGGTGGCCGGCGTGGTCTTTGGTCTAACCCGCGGGGCTTTCGATCATTTGCTCCAACGACTGCGCCGCCGTGTTCCTAGAGCGCCACTGACCGCACTGGCGGTTTTGATTATCGCCTTATTGTCCAGCCTTATCACCGCGATTGTCGCGGCGCTGATGCTGGTGGAAATGATTGGGCTGGTGCGACTCGAACCGGCCCGGCGGATTCGCGTGATCGTCGTCGGATGCTTTGCGATTGGCCTGGGCGCCGCGCTTACTCCGATTGGCGAGCCGCTGGCCACGCTGGTCGCGGGCGCATTGAACCTGCGTTTCTGGGAATTGTTCGATCTATTGGCGCCCTACGTCATCCCCGGCGTGGTCGCGGCAAGCCTGCTGGCGGGTTTTCTCGCGCGCGGCGATTACGACCAGACGGCGGCCACCATGCGCGTCCATGAAGGCGTCGGCGCGGCGGTTCTTCAAGGCGTCAAAGTCTTCGTCTTTATCGCCGGGCTGGTGCTGATAAGCGACGCCTACGCGCCGCTGGCGGAACATTACGTTACGATGCTCAGCCGTCCGGCGTTATTCTGGGTTAACATCGTGTCAGCCGCGCTCGACAACGCAACCCTGGTGGCGCTCGAAATCCATCATATGGATCGGGCACGCGCGATCGAGGCGCTGATGTCGCTGTTGATTTCCGGCGGCATGCTGATCCAAGGCAATATCCCCAATATCGTAAGCGCGGGTATTTTCAAAATCACCAGCATGCGATGGGCGCGCGTGGGCGTGCCGTTGGGGCTGATACTGTTAGGCATCTATTTTGCTGCCTTCATGACGCTTGGTTGACGGAAAAATAATCACGAGATCGCGCTGAATCTTGGTTTTCGGCGCAACCAAAAGGAGAATGCGCAACGCCGGTGGCGCGTTGACAGGGCGGATGCGTGCCCCGATGCATAGCAAACAGGCAGCGGATGCCGCTTTGAGGAGCGTTGCCTTTGGCTTCAATTCGTGACAGAAAAATTGATTGTCGTGGGCTGCCGCTTCCTCTCGTGATCCTGCGCGATCCGCATTCAGTTCAAGCCCCCCGGCCAGCGAAGCCACAGGCGGAGCGAGCACGCACTAGTGGAGCGAAGCGAAACGTGCAGGCGAGTCTGCGAGCCGCGCTTGAGATAAGGAGTCTGCGACATGCGCTTAAAAGTGAAATCAGGCCTGTCACGAAATTGGCGGATTGCCAGGGAATCGCGATCAAGTGGATTAATAGGTGAGCGTGCCGTTTTGCGGCGAGGAGGATTACGAGTCACATGACTCCCAAACAGGTTCTGCAGATGGTCAAGGAAAAAGGCGCCACCATGGTCGATTTGAAATTTATCGACCTGATGGGCCAATGGCAGCATTTTACCGCGCCGATCAGCGAATTCGGTGACGAATCGCCGTTCGACGAGGGGCTCGGTTTCGACGGCTCGTCGATTCGCGGATGGCAGGCGATCGACGCCAGCGACATGCTCGTCATTCCTGACCCCGACACCGCCGTAATGGACCCCTTCACCAAGGATCCGACCTTGACCATGATCTGCAACATCTCCGACCCGATAACGCGCGCCGATTACACCCGCGATCCGCGTAATATCGCGCGCAAGGCGGAGGCTTATCTCAAGTCAACCGGCATCGGCGACACCGCCTATTTTGGCCCGGAGCCCGAGTTCTTCATCTTCAACGGCATCCGCTACGACACCAATCAGCATTCCAGCTATTACTACATTGAATCGACTGAGGGAGCCTGGAACAGCGGCAAAGACGGCCAGAACCTTGGTTACAAGCCGCGTTACAAAGAAGGCTATTTTCCCGTCCCACCCAACGACAGTCTGCAGGACATCCGCAGTGAAATGGTGCTGGAAATGGAACGCGTGGGCATCCGCGTCGAAAAGCAGCATCATGAAGTCGCCACCGCCGGCCAGGCTGAAATCGACATGCGGTTTCAATCCCTGGTGAAAATGGCGGATTGGCTCACCTGGTACAAATACATCTGCAAGAATGTTGCGGTTCGTCACGGCATGACCGTGACCTTCATGCCCAAGCCAATTTTCGCCGACAACGGCTCCGGCATGCACACCCATCAGAGCATCTGGAAAGGCGAGACCCCCCTGTTCTCCGGCTCCGGTTACGCGGGCGTTTCCGAACTGGCGCTCCATTACATTGCCGGGATTATCCATCACGCGCCGGCGCTGGCGGCGTTCACCAATCCGACCACCAATTCGTACCGCCGCTTGGTGCCCGGTTTTGAAGCACCGATCAATCTGGCCTATTCGAGCCGCAATCGTTCGGCCGCGGTGCGGATTCCGATGTATTCGGCGTCGCCCAAGGCTAAACGGATCGAGGTGCGTTTCCCCGATCCGACCTGCAATCCGTATCTCGCCTTTTCCGCGATGCTGATGGCTGGGCTCGACGGGGTGCAGCGGCGGCTCGACCCCGGTCAGCCGCTCGACAAGGACATTTACGCCCTGACCCCGGCCGAACTGGCCGAAGTCCCAAGTATGCCCGCGTCACTCGAAGCGGCCTTGGAAAATCTCCGGCGCGATCACGAGTTCCTGCTCAAAGGCGACGTCTTCACCGAAGACCTGATCGAAACTTGGATCGATTACAAAATGACACGCGAGGTAAGCCAGTCGCGGCTGCGTCCTCATCCCTATGAATTCGCGCTGTACTTCGACGCCTAAGCGCTAGCGTCAGCCGCTCAGCCCGGTTGAGTGCCACAAGGGCGGAAGGGGTCGAGCTTTCCGCCCTTTTTATTTGAGCGGTACGCTTGCGCGCCGAGGTCGACGGCGCGTTCGTATCACGAACTCATCTATCCTGCGAAAACAGAATTGTTGCGCCGCAGCTACATTTGCAGGATGCGAATCAATTTTCAAAACGCACACGAATTGATGAACGCCAATAATCTTTGACCCCAACGATCAAGCGGCAGAAACATCAAAATCCCGCTGATTTTCGGGCATTTTTTAGATCTGCTGGATTTCCTAACATAGCAAGTCTCCTTTGGCATATTTCTCGCTGAAGTAAGCCTTCAGTAAAGTTAAGCTGCGCGAAGACACCTCCAAGGGTCTTACGCAAAGAGGAGACAACATGAAATTCTTTAAGCGCGCTGCCGCGGTTGCGGTAGCTGTATCGATGCTGGGTGCCCTTGGTGCCCCGGCCTTCGCCTTTTCAACTCCGCAGAACCAGATACAGGCAATCCCTGCTCAGATTGTGCCGACCGAACAGCAGGCGCAAAAAACGATTTTCGAAGTTGGACAACGTCTGCAC
>JBOHWM010000239.1:0-9554 GCA_050736555.1 Binataceae bacterium (SeqCode) | reverse complement strand
GATAAGCGGCGCTGCCTGATTATCGCCGGCGTTGATTTCGCTCACGTAGGCAAAAAATTCGGCGACAGCTTCACCGCGGATGAGGCTATCGCCCAATGGACGAAGCGCGCTGATTTGGCATTGATCGATAACATCCGGCGCGGCGATCCCGAAGGATTCTTCACCGCCATTGCGAATGAACGCGATCAGCGCAAAATCTGCGGCCTCTCACCCATGTATACGCAACTCGAGCTGTTGCGCGGTCATCGCGGGCGTTTGCTGACGCACGATATCGCGATGGAGCCGCAGACCGAATCGCTGGTCTCCTTCGCCAGCCTCGCGCTCGAACCCAACGGCTGAACGCAAAACACCGATCGGATCGCGGTTCAGGGCCGATGGGTTTTAAGGAAGTCACGCACGCGACGCACCGCTTCTCCCACCGTTTCCGGGGTCTTCCAAGTCATGATCAACTCGTTCTGAGGCGCGAGTTGCGCGATTTCCTGAGCAATAGGCGTGGGATGATAAAGGTCGTTGCCAGCCAGAATCAGAAGCGGCGTTTGGCATCCGCGCACAAAATCGCGGCTTACGGAAAACACGAAATCGCCCCCGTACATGTTTGTGCGAAATGATGCAAAAGCTTCATCCGCGATTTCAAGATGCGCGGATTTGAGATTCTTGGCCCAGCCGTCGAACATCTCTTGAAAAGCCGCGCCGTTCTGCTCACTGCGCCCAATAGGATTTTGCAGTACCGCGGCACTTACACGCTCGGGCGCGGCCTTGATTAAGCTCAGGCAATAGGATGACCCGATACATCCACCCATGATGTGGCATCGCCGAATACCGAGGTGATCCAGCAAGGCGATATGGTCGGCCGTGTATGTATGCCATCCATTATTAGCGGCGACCGGCGCGTGCGAGTGGCCGGCGTTGCGCTGATCCATCGCGATCACGCGGAAATCGCCGGCGAATTCGCGTGTCGGATCAAATGGGCTTTGATGCCAGAATTCGACGCTCGAGCGCATCCCGCCCGGTGCGAACAAAAATAACGGATATCCCGAGCCAAATTCTTCGTAGTACAGCGACACTCCAGCGCGTTTGAACGTCGGCATAGCGGTCGTCCTCCTGTTGGCTCTCGACCCAGCTATTTATTACTACGCAGGGTGAAATATAGCGCAAGCTCGATCAAATGCGGGTGGCGATCAGATAGATCAGTCCGCCCGCCGAGATCATCAGCACCGGATTGACATGACGCCAGAGCAGCACGCCGAGAGTGACCGCAGCGATCACGGCACCAACTGCGTTGAAGACGGAAAGGCGCGCGATTGCCCACGTTCCCGACAGCATCAGGCCAATCGCAACTGGCGCCATGCCACGCTGAATCGCGGTGCGCCAGGGCGATCCTTCAAAGCGTTGCCACAAGCGGTTGGCGAAAAACGTCAGGATGCAGTCTGGCAGAAAAAATGCCACTCCGACCACCGCAGCTCCCAGCGCCCCCGCCAGGCGGTAACCGATCAGCATGACCATCAGCATGTTCGGTCCCGGCGCGACCTGTCCGAGGCTGTAGACGTCGCGGAACTGGCTATCGGTAATCCAGTGGAATTGATGCACCGTCATGTACTGCATCTGCGGAAGTACCGCGGTGCCGCCGCCCACGGCAAGGATCGATAAGAGCGCGAAGACCCAAGTCAGATTCAGCAGTTTCGAAGACATGCCCGCAATCGCTCGCGATAGCTATAGCTAGTGGCGCCAATGCGCGCGGGTCGAATTCAGGCGTTCGCGCAAATGGACGAAATGATGAGCTTCGGACGGATGTGACCGCGGACGATAGGCAAACACCGCAATCGAGCCAATCACCAGCAGCACGACCAGCAACGAAACATGAAAAAGGCTAACCGCGACGAAAGTTGCCATAATGAAGATCAAGTCGGGCATGCGTGCGAATTGCTTATGGCCCAGTTGAAAGGTGACGGCCAGGAGCAGCCCCACCGCCGCGGTTGCCACGCCGATCAGAATCGCCGTGATGTCGGGGTTATGATGCTGCCTTTCCCACAATATCCCCAAGCTCATGATGATCACCGCACCGGGCAGGCCGAGCCCGATTACCGCCGCTACCGAGCCGGCCGCGCCACGCATGCGATCGCCCACGATCACACTCATGTTGACCGAATTGAGCCCGGGCAGAGTCTGGCTGATTTCAAGCGCGTCGAGGAATTCATCGTCACTGATCCAGTGATTCGAGCGCACCAGGTATTCTCTCAGGTATGCCAGAACTCCGCCGCCGAAACTGATCGCGCCGGCCAGCAGGAAAACCTTGAAAATCGCCACGAGGCTGGGACGCGCGGTTGCGACGGCGGCCTCACTCGTGATTTCGAATGGCGGTTCTTCCAAGCGAATAAACCAGCGCGGTCTTGGTCGTGCCGATCTCGATCCATTCGGCGGCGCTTTCCTGCAGCTTGAGAAAAAAAGCCTCGGACAATTCGCGCGGCTTGTCGCGCAACGTCTCAAGCGCGGGAAATTTGATTTGATACGAGTATTCGCCCAGCAGATGCTCCTGGGTCACCCGGTTGCGCCAGATTGCCAGCGTGGCCTTGGCCAGCATCCGGCCGCCGAAGTCCAACTCGCCCATGTTGACGAGCACCTCTTCGATCATGATGTTGTTTACCACCGTCAGCGCGGTTTCGCGCTTGGTACCGGTGCGCTGCAGCGCCGGAAATACCTGCAGGATGCTCTCGAAGCTTTGGCTCAGGATGGTATTGGGAGTGTCCAACTCACAGCCGTGCGAGTAAATGAACCGCATCCCGCCGATTTTGTCGCGCGGCAACAGCACTTCTTCCTTGAATTTGACGGTATTCTCGCATGGCAGCAGCGGCCGCACGTCAACCGCCTCGGCCACCTCGCGATCGGGGTGACGGAACTTGAGCGTCAGCTCGTGATTCGGCTGCGGCTTGCCATGCTTATAAAAGGTCCGGCGGCGTAGAATGAAGTTGCTGTTATAAAGTCGGAAGTGCAGTGGCGTGTCGAAGAACAGCACCTCGCGCAGATGCGTTTCCATCTCCTTGCCGCGCTTGCGCAACGGAACGCCGAGCCCATTTGCCGCATGACGCGTGATTTTCCAAAACTTATGGAAATGCGATCCCTTGACGAAATGGCTGCTCCTGAGCAGCAGCTTGTACTCGCGAAATTGGATGGTATCCGGATGAATAAACGGGACGTCGTTGCCGCTGCCTGTATTATGCGCTTGCGAGTTCATCAAACGGTAGCCTGCGAATGTCGCACTCCCCAATGCTTAGCGTAAAAGTTCAAACTGACAGCGTTTGCTCCACGTGTCCATTCGCGTGACATGTGACTGTTCATCACCGAGCGATTATTTTGCATCAACGAAGCGGAGGTACATTCTCAAAGTGCAGCAAACCATATCGGCGAACGAGCGGCAACTGCCGCAACATTTCAACCCCCTCACGACCCGCTGTTATCAACCTGGTTCACGGATGCGGGACCGCTTGAAATTATCGACTGCACAGCCGCGCGACTATGCAATTGACGCGGGCGCCTTCGATCGGCAAACCTTCTCATCAGGAGGCGAAAAATGAACACGCCCAGCGGATATCGGCGCGAGGCGCCCGGCTGCCATCCCGCTTACGATTGCAGAGAGTATGCCAGCACGCATAAACGCGCCCCATCGCGGCCTCCGGTAAGGCTCGAGCAAACGCTGTCGGAAATAACCGGGCCTCATCCCGGCGCCGAGTTGATCGGGCCCGTAGCAGCCGACATGAGCCGCTACGGCGGCGGGGAAGCCATCGGCGAGCGCATTATCGTCTGCGGGCGCGTGCTCGACGAGGATGGCCGTCCATTGCCCGATACCTTGGTCGAATTGTGGCAAGCCAACGCCGCCGGCCGTTACGCTCACGCCGTCGATCAGCATGACGCTCCCCTTGATTCGCATTTTTCCGGAGTCGGGCGCGTGCTGACAAACCAGGCGGGCGTCTACCGATTTCTCACGATCAGACCGGGGGCCTATCCATGGCGCAATCACAAAAACGCATGGCGTCCACGGCATATTCACTTCAGCCTGTTCGGACCAGGCTTCGCGACGCGCCTCGTCACACAGATGTACTTTCCCGGCGACCCGCTGCTCGCGCTCGATCCGATTCTCAACAGCGTGCCCGATGCCGCCGCGCGCGAGCGGCTTATAAGCGTCTTCGATATGGAACTCAGCCAATCCGAATACGCGCTCGGCTATCGTTTCGATCTCGTGCTGCGTGGAAGCGATGCCACTCCGATGGAGGTTGACACATGAGGCTGCAAACGCCGTCACAGACGATCGGTCCCTTCTTCCATATGGCAATGCTGCGCGAAGGCATGAATGATCTCACCGCCTCCGCTCCAATTGGACAGCGCATCATCGTGGAAGGACGCGTCCTCGACGGTGACGAGATGCCCGTTGCGGACGCTCTGCTGGAAATTTGGCAAGCCAACGCGGCGGGCCGTTATGATCATCCCGAGGATACCCAGGACCAACCGCTGGACCCGAATTTTCACGGCTTCGGCCGTGTCGCGAGTGATGCGGAAGGACGCTTTCACTTCCGCACTATCAAGCCCGGATCGGTCGGAACCCAAGCTGATCGTCAGGCACCGCATATCAATCTTTCGATTTTTGCGCGCGGGCTGCTCAAACGCCTGGTCACGCGCACCTATTTCGCCGATGAATCGTTGAACGCGTCCGATCCAGTGCTCAGCGTGCTCACCGAGCCGGCCCGCCGCGACACATTAATCGCGCGGAGGATCACGTCCTCAGTCGAGCCGGTTTATCATTTTGATATCGTCCTGCAAGGCCTTGGTGAGACGGTCTTTTTCGAAATTTGACCGGGATGGGAAAACTCAGATGAACTCGCGGCAAGCCTGCGCGCGGCCCTCAAATCCTAGTGCAGCAAGGCGGCGGTGTGGAGCATCGGACGTCCGAAGGCGGAGGCAAACGCGTTGATGGCCGAGCCAATGTATGGCTGCGGGAAAATGCCGATCACGATGGTGCCGATGGCCGCGACCGCGATACTGATCAGCAAGGCCGGCCGCGCCTCCATGCGCAGGATTTGCACGCCACCTTCCTGCATGTACATGGCGACAATCACCGCGATGTAGTAGTAGGCCGACACCACGCTATTAACCGCGGCAATAATCACCAACGCCACCAAACCGGCGTGCAAGGCTGCGGAAAAAATATAGAATTTGCCAAAGAACCCGGCCAGCGGCGGCACGCCCGTCAATGACAACATGAACAGCACCATCGCGCCGGCAAGCCACGGATGGCTGCGCGCGAGCCCGCGAAAGTCGCTGATCTTGTCATGCTCTTCGCCATGCCGTTCCAGCGCCACGATGACGCCAAACGCGCCCAGGTTGGTGAAGGCGTAGGCGAGCAGGTAGTAGAGAATCGCACCACCGGCTTCGACCCTTGACGACGCCGCCATCCCAACGATGATGTAACCAGCGTGCGCGATGGCCGAGTACGCGAGCATGCGCTTAATGTTGTCCTGAACAATCGCGACAATGTTACCGAACGTCATCGTGATCGCGGCCAGAACCCACAAGACCATGGTCCAATGCGCGCTGACAGGGCCTAGATGAACCAGGAAAATCCGCAGAAAGCCCGCAAACGCCGCAACTTTCACCCCCACCGCCATAAAGCCGGTAATCGGAGTGGGGGCGCCTTCGTAGGCGTCGGGCGTCCACATATGGAAAGGCACCGCCGCGATTTTGAAGCCGAATCCGATCACCAGCATGCCCATTCCGAGCAGCAACAAGGGGTTCGCCGGCATTGCGCCGGTCAGCGCGGCCTGGATGGGCGCGAGCTTGATGGTACCGGTAGCGCCATAAATGAGCGCGATGCCGTAGAGCAGAAAGCAGGTTGAAAACGCCCCCAGCAGGAAATATTTAAGTGCCGCTTCGCTCGAACGAGCGTCACGGCGCAGGAAACCGACCAGCACGTAGACCGCGATCGACATCATCTCGAAGCCGAGGAAAATAATGATGAGGTCGTCTCCCGCCGCTAGCAACATCATACCGAGCGTGGCGAACAGGATTAGCGAGTAATACTCGGCACCAGCCATACGAGTATCGGCGGCATACTCGATGGAACTCGCGACGGTGAGCGCCGCCGCGATCAAAATCACTATTTCGAAATAGGCGGAGTAATTGTCGAGAGCGATTGCGCCGTTAAAGGTGGCGCTGTGATGGCCGAGCGTGAACAACGTCAGGATGAACGCCGCCGCAATCGTCGCGAGCGCCAGGATGCCGAGGCCGGCGCTGTCATCGTCGTCAACATGGACGCCCACCAGCAGCACCACCATGGCACCGATCGCGACCGCGATCATAGGCAAAATCGCGAGCCAGGAAAAATTCATCGCGCTCAGATTCAGATGGGTCATTTGTAGGAACTCGCGGGCGGCAGCAGCGCCAGGCGCTTGTAATGGGAATTATCAAGCTCAATTTGCGCGGTTTGTACGCGAGTCAGCATCAACTGCATCGATGGTTCGATGCGGCTCAAGAGGAACTTGGGATACAGTCCCATGAACAGCATCAGGCCGATGATCGGCACCATCACGGCAATTTCTCGCGGAGTAAGGTCGCGAATGGTGCGATTGACCGCGTGCGTGATTGGTCCCCACATCACGCGCTCATACGCCCACAGCATGTAAAGCGCACCCAGAACAATGCCCATCACGCCAAAAATCGCGTAAATCTCTTGGTGCAGGAAAGCTCCGAGCAAGATCAAAAATTCACCGACGAAACCATTCAGTCCGGGCAAGCCGATTGACGCCAGCATCACCACCATGAAAACCGCGCCGTATATCGGAATGGTGCGCCATAGCCCGCCGAATTCGGAAATCTCCCGCGTATGGCGCCGCAGATAGATCATGCCGATCAGCAGGAATAGCGCACCCGTCGAAAGGCCATGGTTGAGCATCTGGTAGACCGCGCCGGTCCCGCCCTGAATATCGAAGGCGAAGATGCCGAGAACCACGAAACCCAGATGGCTCACTGAAGAATAGGCGACCAGCCGCTTGAAATCCGGTTGCACCATCGCAACCAGCGCGCCGTAAATTATGCCGACCAGCGCTAGTGACAGAAAAATCGGCGCCGCCTGAAGTGCAACCGCGGGAAATAACGGAATCGCGAAACGCAGAAAGCCATACGCCCCCGCTTTAAGAAGCACTCCGGCCAGCAGCACCGAACCGGCGGTCGGCGCTTCGGTGTGCGCGTCGGGCAGCCAGGTATGGATCGGCCAGATCGGTATTTTAACGCCGAAGGCGATCGCAAAGCCGGCAAACAACCACCGCTGCCGGGTCAGCGAGAGATGGACCGTGATGAGCTTGGGCAGATCGAATGTCAGATAGCCGAGTTGCGCGCGCGCCGCGCCCACCAGGTAAAGGATCGCCACCAGCATCAGCAGCGAACCGAACATCGTGAACAGAATGAACTTGAAGGTCGCATAGAGCTTGCGGCCGTGCCCCCAAATCCCGATGAGAAAATACATCGGGACCAGCATCACTTCCCAGAACACATAGAAGAGAAACAGATCGATCGACAAGAAGATGCCGAGCAATCCGGTTTCCAACAGCAACATGAAAAAACAGAATTCGCGCGGCCGTGATTCAATATCGCCGCCACCGGAATAGAGCAGCGACAGAGAAATCAGCAACGTCGTCAGGATCACCAGGAACAGGCTGATTCCATCCATGCCGAGGTGATAGGAAATCCCGAATTCCGGGATCCACCGATACTGCTCGACGAATTGATAGCCGGCCTGATGCGGATCGAACAACGCCAACAAATAGAGACTTATCGCGAGCGGAATCAGCGAAAAGATGAAGGCGGAAGTCCAGATCGCCTGCTCGTCACTTTGCAGCAATACCAAAAAGGCGCCTAGCAACGGCACGAACGTCACGATGGTCAGCGCAAAGCCGCCCATCAGCGCACCACCAGGTAGAGATAATAGGCTGCAATCGCGATTGCGCCGAGCAAATAGACGAAAGCGTAATGCTGGACGTTGCCGCTTGCCGCGCGTCGCAGACCCTCGCCACCGTCTTCGAAGCCAAGCCCGGTATTGTCGGCAATGCCGTCGATAACTCCGCGATCAACACCGCGAAAGAATACGTAGGTCGAGAAGAAAAATAACGGCTTCGTGATGATCAGGTCGTACAGTTCGTCGATGTAATACTTGCGCATGAGCACCACGTACGCGGCGCGCACGTTGGCGGCCAGCCGCGGCGCCAGCCCAGGCGACCAAATGTAAAAAATCCAGGCGACAATGATGCCGATAACCGAGGCTGCCAACGTGATGATGCTGAGTTGCCAACCTGGCAACATAGCCGGCGCCACGATGGTGACCGGCGGCTTGCCGACAATCGGTGCGAGAAAGCGGCTGAACCTGTCGCCCCAAAGAAATCCGTGAGGCAAGCCGATCCAGCCGCCGACAAATGCAAGAAAGGCCAGCACGATTAACGGGACTGTCATGACGGGTGGCGATTCATGCACATGACGCTCGTTTTCCGGACTCAGGCGCGAAGTTCCGTGAAAGGTCATGAAAATCAGCCGGAACATGTAGAAGCCGGTCAGCCCCGCCGTGAACACGCCGAGCGCCCAGAGCCAGAGGTGGCCGGTAACAAAAGCGCCTTGCAGTATGAGGTCCTTGGAAAAAAAACCGGAGAACGGAGGAATCGCCGAAATCGCCAGGGACGCCACTAGCATCGTTGCGTAGGTGATCGGCATCCGATTCCATAACCCGCCCATCCGGTTCATATCCTGCTCGCCGTTCAGCACATGGATGATCGAGCCCGAGCAGAGGAACAGCAGGCTCTTGAAAAACGCATGCGTCATCAGGTGGAAGATACCGGCGGCGAAGGAGCCCACCCCAACTCCGAGCATCATGTAACCGATCTGGCTGATGGTCGAATAGGCCAACACGCGCTTGATGTCCGGCTGGACTATCGCGATAGTGGCGGCAAAAAATGCGGTAAGGCCGCTGATGATCGCCACCACTTCCATCGCTTGGGGCGTCAGGATGTATAGGAAATTCAGCCGCGCGATCATGTAAACACCCGCCGTCACCATGGTCGCGGCATGAATCAGCGCGCTGACCGGCGTCGGACCCACCATGGCGTCGGGCAACCAGACATAGAGCGGAATTTGCGCCGACTTGCCGGTGGCGCCAAAAAACAACAGCAGGCCGGCGGCGATCGAAACCGGCGCCAGCATCTGGGCGTGCGCTTTCATACCGGTAAAAGTCAGCGTCCACACACCATGCGAAGCGAGCGCCCAGACGATAGTCAAAATGCCCAGAATGAAGCCGGCATCACCAATGCGGTTGGCCACGAAGGCCTTGCGTCCGTTGTAGGCGAATTCCGCATTGTCGTACCAAAACGCGATCAGCAGGTAAGAGCAGAGGCCGACGCCTTCCCAGCCGATGAACATCAGCAGGAGATTGTCGGCGAGCACCAGCACCAGCATCGAGAGCACGAACAGATTCATATACGCGAAGTAACGCGCATAATCCGCGTCGTGCTCCGTGTAGCCGATGGAAT